>JASLKI010000070.1 GCA_030747575.1 Verrucomicrobiota bacterium
AAGGATGTTTACGTGGAGAAACCGGTAAGCCACTGCATTTGGGAGGGCCGCAAATCCATCGAGGCTGCCCGCAAGTACAAACGGATCGTGCAGGCCGGCACCCAACAACGCTCCGACCCGGCGCTCATTCACGCTGCGGAAGACATCCGCAAAGGCACGCTCGGTGCTGTCCAGTGGATTCACTCGTTGTGGTACCGCCACCGCGAGCCGATCGGCAAGGTCACCGGCCCCACCCCGATCCCCAAAGGCATCGATTACGACCTGTGGTGCGGTCCCGGTCCAAAGGGCCCGCTGATGCGGAAGCGGCTACACTACGACTGGCACTGGATCTGGGACTTCGGCAACGGCGACATGGGAAACATCGCCCCGCACAACTCAGACGACATCCGCCATCTACTCGGCATGACCGATGTGCCCAAGCGCGTCATGAGCGTCGGCGGCCGGTTCGGCTGGGATGACGACGGCGAAACACCCAACACCCACTTCGCGTTGTACGACTACAAGGTGCCGCTCGTGCTTGAGATTCGCGACATGCCGCACGACAAAGACAACCGCGGCCGGCGCGGCGTGTCCGTTTACCGGCGGTTCGGCAAAGGCGTGAAGTTCACCAACATCGTCAAGTGCGAGAACGGCTTTTACAACGTCACCCGGGGAGGAGGCTTCTCCTTCGACAACGACGGCAAAAAGATCCGGCAGTTCAAGGGCGACGGCGGCCGCAACCACGTCGCCAACTTCCTGAGCGCCGTGCGATCACGCAAATCCAGCGAGCTCAACGCAGACATCCTCGACGGCCACCTCGGCGCCGTAATGATTCACCAGGCCAACGTCGCCCACCGCGTCGGGAAAGGATCCTCGGTTGATGAAATCCGCGAACAGGTGAACGGCCACTCGGAGGAAGGCGTCGAGACGCTGAACCAGATGCTCAAACACCTCCACTCCAACGAGGTCGACCTGAAGAAGGACAAGCCGGTCCTGAGCCCATGGCTGACCTACAGCAACGAGAAGGAACGCTTCGTGGGCGCGCACGCCGAAAAGGCCAACAAGTACGTCAAGAACAACTACCGGGCCCCCTATGTCGTCCCGGAAAAAGTGTAGAACGAGCCACTAGCCCTTTAAGACTTGCTCCTTACGAGACACTCCTTGTTGCCGCAGGATTATTTCGACGGCTTCTGGATTATCCAGCAACCTGTCTTCCATGCCCTCGGCGAACTGAAGGCGTCGTTCCTTTAAATCAGCAGCCTCGTTAAGTTCGCGTTCATTTCTGGTATGCGCTACCGGGGTTTCGTTGCCTCTGCTACGTCTTCCGCCTAGGCGCCAAACAAGCTCGAGATGAAAACGATAACAATTGCAAAAAGTAGGATGAGTCGCATTTTATACATAACCTTGAACCGAAAATAGTTAAAACTATCGCCTTCGAATAGTCTCAAACGGTATCAATGCCGTCGAAGCCACATTGATTTCCACAATAATGCGTAAAGACAGGAGATTTGGTTGAGTCTGACAGATCACGAGCATGAACCGGAACATATTGGGGGGCGATAACTCGCCGACATCATGTTTTCCTTGGAAGTTCATGGATTCATGGGCATTGTTTGCTTACCCATTTAAGGTTTAAAAATGAAAAAAATTATAAATAACATTATGCTCCGCCTGCTCGGCACGGCGGCAATGCTAAGCATGACAACCGGTGTCATCGCGGCCCCAAAGAAACTGTTGGTGGTCACGGTGACCAAGGGGTTTCGGCACGGGTCCATTCCAACAGCTGAGAAGGTTTTGGCGCAGTTGGCGAAAAGTAGTGGCGATTTTGAGGTCGATTATGTCCGTAACGACGGGGACATGAAAACCAAGATGACCCTTGAATCGTTAAAGAAACTTGATGGTGTGATCTTCGCTAACACTACGGGGGACCTACCTCTTCCTGACAGGGAGGCCTTTGTCCAGTGGATCAAGTCTGGGAAGGCATTTATCGGGATGCACAGTTGCAGTGATACATTCCATGGGTTTCCAGCCTTCGTGGATATGCTCGGAGGGGAGTTTCAAACACACGGAGCCCAGGCAACAGTCGAGTGCCTTAATCAGGATTTGAGCCATCCTGCCGTTCGGCATTTTGGTGAAAGCTTCACGATTCACGATGAGATTTATCTACTAAAAAGTTTTCACCGCAATCGTGTTCACGGGTTGCTGACTCTGGATAAGCATCCAAACAGCAAGATGCCCGGGGATTACCCTATTGCTTGGAGCAAAAAAGTGGGGAATGGCAGTATTTTCTATACATCGCTTGGCCATCGAAATGATGTTTGGGAGAATGAGAAATACCAAGCTCACGTTCTTGGTGGAATTCGCTGGGCATTAGGCCTGGTTAAGGGGGATTCCGAACCTCAGGACACCCGTTATCGTGTCAGTCAGGAGGAGAAAAAGGAGGGTTTTAAATCTCTCTTTAACGGGGTGGACCTTGACGGTTGGAAACTTCGAAATCCTGACGGTCTCAAGAGCTGGAGCGCGCAAAACGGTATGCTGGTAAATCAAATCCCCAAGGGCAAACATGGCACCGACATTGTTTCCAATTCGAAGTTCCGCGACTTTGTTGTCCGCTACGAATACATGATTCCCGCGGGCAGCAACAGTGGTTTCTACCTCAGAGGTCGACATGAGATCCAAATCTTAGATGACTACAAGAATGGCAAACTGAACTCGGGTGGCAATGGTGGTATTTACAGTTTTTCCGCACCATCAAAATTTGTTTCCCGCAAACCAGGTCAATGGCAGACCGCCGAGGCCACCATCCGTGGTGATCTTGTCACCGTAATGCTCAACGGGGTCAAAATACATGACAACCTAAAGGTGGACCGGAGTACTGGTGGTCATTTGGATGAGAATGTGGACCAACCAGGGCCGGTCATGTTGCAGGGCGATCACGGGGCAATTGCCTTTAGAAAGATTCGGATTAAGCCGCTGCAATAATACAAGCTTTTCAGTGAAAGGAGTATTGCTTTTGGCAATGTTTGCTCTTAACACAAAACAATTCACGATCCGATTATTCCTTTTGATAATTGCGTGTTTCCTGGTGTCCATTGCCGAGGGAACTGCAAAAACAAAGAAGCATTTCAATGTTATCCTTATAATGGCGGACGATTCGGCCGTTGATAACTATGGTTGCTACGGCAGTACCTTCTTTAAAACCCCCCGATTGGATGCACTGGCGCGTACTGGAGCCAAGTTCAACCACTGCTATTCCGAGCCGGTTTGTACTCCCAGTCGGGTGAAGATAATGACCGGCCGCGACGGCATCCGGAATTACGTTCAATTCGGAACCCTGGATAGGGATGAAATCACCTTCGGGACGATGATGAAGCAGGCTGGCTACGCCACGGCTATTGCGGGCAAGTGGCAGCTTCACGGAGGCAATCGTGGCACCCTTGCCCCTGCATGCGGCTTTGATACCTATTGTCTATGGAATTACCCCGGGACCGAGCGTTCGCGTTATTGGAATCCGAGCATTATGCAGGACGGGAAATTGCTGCAGACAGGCAAAGATGACTACGGCCCCGACATATTCACCAACTTCCTCATCGATTTTATAGGGAAGAACAAGAATAAACCTTTCTTTGCCTACTACCCCATGGTGCTCGTTCACTCCCCCTTCCCCAAGTCACCCGATAATGTCGGCACTGATGGCAAAACCGCACAAGCCAAAGGTGAGGCGCTGGAGAATTTTAAAGGCATGACCCTCTACGCTGACAAACTTGTTGGCAAAATCGTTGACGCGCTTGAAAGCCATGGTCTTAGGGAAAACACGGTTGTCATTTTCACAACCGACAATGGCACTCACCGCAGCCTCACTTATCCTTTCGGAAAGGAGCAACGCACCGGGGAAAAAGCTTTCGCCACCGAGGGCGGGTCTCATTCACCGTTGATCATAAGCTGCCCGGGCACTGTCCCTACTGGTGTTGTGAGTGATGACTTGGTTGATTTTTCGGACATGATGCCGACGATTGCTGGAATCACCGGGGCCAAATTACCCAATGTCGAACTTGATGGCCGCAGTTTCTGGCCACAGTGTCTCGGCCAAACCGGCAATCCCAGGAAGTGGATTTTTCAGTACTATTATCCAAAGTTCGTTCAAGCTGCCAAGAATCACGGCCAGGGCATCAATGGATTGGAAATTGTCTGGGCCCAAAATCAACACTTCAAGCTGTACCGGGATGGGGCACTTTACGCAACAAGCGATCGCCATGAAGAAACGCCGATCAATCCCGGTGGGGACAAAGAGGCTGATGCAGCACGAACACTTCTCAAGGGTGCGCTTGACTCCATGCCTTCGAGGGCCAGGAAACTTCAGCCAAAGAAGATAAAAAGTTAACTGTCCTACCCCTACGCAAACACGACGGTAAGACGGGTAAAGAATTAAAATCTGAAGGGAAATGAAACACCTCCTAAACACAGCAATCAGAGTTAGAGGGGTCGTTCATTCGGCTTGCAAGGTTCGCCCAAAACTGCATTATTGTCTTACATGATTTCGGTATCTCCCATTATTGGAACGCTCCTGACGGGTCTATTGTTACTTGGCTCAACCACCTGCAATCTCGTCGCACACGATGGAGAAGATGATAAATACAAATCAAAAAACGCCAAACTTCAGCGTGTCTTAATTTTCTCAAAAACAGCCTGGTATCGTCATCCGGCTTTGCCTGAGCTTAACGGGTTTCTCGTTCGACTCGGAGCCAAGCATAATATCCAAATGGACGTCACAGAATCGCCGGAAGATTTCAGTCGATTGAATAACTACCAAGCGATTATTTTCAGCAGCACCACCGACATCGGTAAAACGCTCAATGAACAACAGCGAAAGCAGTTGAAAGACTGGTATCACGCAGGTGGAGGAATCATGGGGCTACACGCCGCTGCAGTACACCACAACACTTGGCCATGGTGGACGGAACTGGTTGGGTGCGGCTTCAATAGCGACTCGGAATTTGTGAAAGCCAAGCTGATCGTGGATAAGAAAAATAAAAATCATCCAGCTGTAAAAGGCTTTGGCCCCACATTTGATTACACCGCCGACTGGACAAACCACGACAAGTCGGTCACCGGTCTGTCCGGTGTAAGAGTCCTGCTACGAGTCGATGAAAAGTCTTACGATCCTGTTCGTGATGCTTTTAAAACCCGCGGGGGGAAGCCCATGGGTATAGATCATCCGGTCAGCTGGATTCGGGAATTCGAAGGTGGTCGTTTTTTCTACACCGAACTAGGACATGAAGTGAAATCTTTGGACACCAAGTTCGGTCACCAACATCTCATTGAAGGGCTGCACTGGATCATTGAATCAAACAGCAAAAATAAATAGAACGGACAATGACTTGCGTGTTTGATTATTGGAGAATAGTGGGAGCAGATATAAACGCCACTTATAATTAGAGCAACCCACTCCACCCATTGGCTATGTGGGACAGGGACTCAATCAGTTTAACCGCAGGTTTTCTTGCGCTTGGCCAAGCGCAGTGATTTAAGCAAGAATCTTGGTCGCGGCTTCGCCATAGACATCGGTCAGGCGGTAGTGCCTGCCGGCATGCTCGAACGTCAACGTGGGTGGCCTGTTCCACAACCGGGAAGAAGCCAGTTGTAAGACCGATGAGAAGTCTCCGAGTCAGCAGCGGGAAGTCGCTAGAACCAAGAATCTTGCGCTTAAGAACAGAGTGCTTTGCGGCGGATGACGAGGTACACGTGGATCATGACCGCGAGTGTCAGCGCGAGGCTGCTGTATTGGTGCAGACAGAGCAGTGTCTCCTGTCCGTGGGTGCCGAAGATCGGAAACATACCGAGCACCATCGAGAGGCTCACCGGCACCACGAGGGCCATCGCCAGCCAGAAGGTCAGTTTCCAGCCAAGGTTCACCGTGTCAACCTTGGCTGTTTTTCTCAAGCATAGTAGGCTGGCCAATCCGCGCCGGTCGTTCTCGTTCAGGCCGCATTGGTAGCTCCAAGCGACCAACATCACTCCGGCGCTGATGACGAATACCGGGGCGAGTCCAACGTGCACCATGAGGGTGTAGCCGTGGATCGCCTCGCCAAGCAGCAGGCGACCGCCAAAGCCAGTGACGAATAGAATGACCAGACTTCCAAAAGCCACTGCGCAGGCCAAGGTGGATAGTTTGCCCACGCAGCAACCCGACGAGGGACGGCCACCGGCATCCGGCGCGTCCCGCTTAGCCAAGAGCGAGCTGGGAGACGCAATCCAATGTACCACGATCCCTGCGAGAACGAGGCTCAGGCTCACCCATGAAATGGTTTGAAACATGATTTAGAGTTTCAAGTTTTCAGTTTTCAGTTTCAAGTGGGATTCAATTATAGTGAAACAGGTTCCGTCTTGCATCGTTCATTATGAAACGCGTTCTCCCTCTCTCCACCCCTCTCCCGTTGGGAGAGGGGGGTCGCAGCGGTCGCGCCAACACTGTGAAGTGTAGTTCTCGGTGCTGGATTTTCTGTTTCAAGTTGGGATACGGATTTCACGGATCACTCCTCATCGCTGGCTTTTTTTCCGGCGGTTTTAACAACGACGTCCAGGCCTCTCAAGGCGTACAACAGCAGCACCAGCCCGAGCAGAACGCAGGAAAGAATCACGACCACCTTCAGCCAAGGGCGGAACAGAAAGGTGAAGGCGAACATCTGGAAATAACTTCGATCCAGTTCTCCAAACTTGGTCATGGCCACAGTCTGTTTCTCGGCCGGCTTGATTGGAGTATCTACCTCGACCTGGCCGAAGATGAACGGAGAATCCTTGTCGTGGCAATCGGCGCAGCGCCCGTTTGAGCCAAGGGACTGAGCCGCAGGCCGGACATCGTGTGCGATGGGCCATTTATAAGGTTCCGCCGCATCGTGATTAGTCGATATGACTAAGCCGTTGCTGAGGCTGTACAACCGACCACCAGCCACGTAGACAGGTTCCGGCTCAGGGTCACCTTCCTCCAGTTCCCATTCATATTCACCAATCAAATTCAGAACGTTGCCAATCTGCTTTTCCGTCAACTCTATCCAGTCGTTGACACGCTCCGGTTCAGCTATTTCCATTCCCAATTCATCCGGGGCAATTTCACGTACCAAGTTGGGCGCAAGCGGCTTGACGACACCGTTGGTTTGGGTTCCCCAAAACGAAGGCCAAATCATGTTGTGCGGCCCAATCTTGCCATTGGCCATGCGCGCAAAAACCGGAGTAACGACGTGAGGAAGCTGTGGGCTGATCCTACCGTGCGGTCCGTGCCGTCCAAGCTTGTGCATCCGGGCGGTGCGAACACGAGCAGTGCTCTCGGTGGGCAAACGACCAGAGTGGCAGGCTGTACAGGAAAGTTTCTCAAAGTGAACAGGCGGTATGCCCTTGTGTTTCGGCACCGGTGCACCGAGGTGACCACCCATCCGGGCCGCAAGGTCATCGGCTCCGGGGTTACCCATGTGACAGCCCTGGCAAGAAAAGGAGGCGACTTTTTTCAGATCGTAAGCCTTCAGGTAACCGTCCGAATCGTGGGGATTCTTTGACGGATCAATGTCACCTCGGCTGATCATGTGATCGGCGCCGTTGCGGTGGCAATCGGAGCAACTCATCCCCGACGCCATATGGATGTCCTCGTTATGCACCCACTCATCCTTTCCGGGAGTTTGCAAATCCTGCGTGGAGTGGCAGAAGTAACAGCGGTTGGATGGCGGTTTGCGGACGATGTCGAGGAAGACCTTGTTCTCGGAATCAAACCGGCTCTTGTCATAGCTTGTGATGATTTTTTGCCCGTCAAATTCCGGATCGTAAAAATCTTCCAACTCAGATGCAGTCCCTTTTACTGAAGCCAATCCGCTGCCAACCGTCGCAGCCCACCGGTAGTTCTCTTTCGCTGCCTGCAAAGCGGAGTCGCTCTGGTTTTGTTTGCGATCAGCGTGATGGCAGGCAAGGCAGTTGATTTCGTATTTACCGGAAATCTCCCAACGGAAAAGCTCCGATGTATCGACTTCCTCCTCATCCCCTTCGCCCTCCTCATCTTCCGAAGGCGCCATCTCACCGTAGTTTCCTCCAGGGAAATGGCTGCTAAACTTTTTGAGGAACTTCCAAGCGTTCAAGTCGACATCGCCTGGTTTGTAGGTACCCTTCCAGTCTCGGTTGGATATGGGAATCTGCGTTCGGATGCGATTGTCAGTCAACATCCAAGGCTCGCCAACACGCCCGCTCAGAACGTTGGTGCTCCCGGAGTGGAAATGCCAACCAGCGGCCATGGTGTCATAATCGTGACACTTGCCACAGGTGTTACGCATGGAGACGGGTCGTGGTTGAGCATCGGCCGACTTGATCTGCTTCCCCCTATCATCCCAGAGTTCGATGAGGTGAGTGATGGAAGCGCGGTTGCCGTCATGACCATCGCCGAGCCCCTTGTCCTTTTCCGCCGCTTGGCCAACGGCAAATCCACCGAACAAAAGCACCAGCGGCAGTAATGTCCGGATGACTTGAATCATCTAAATGATATCGAGTAAAAAAACACCGGCTAGACCTTGAAGTCTTCCGGCTTCAACTCGATCTTTCGAGCCGCGGCAATCGCTTCGTTCACCTTGAGAACCATAACCGCGGTCTCGTAGCCGATCTCGCCCGGACAGTTCAACGTCTGGTTGCCCCGGACCGACTCAAAGAAGTTGACCAAGTGGGGTTGATGGTAAGGATCCTTCATCTCGATCGGCATGCGATACAAGGCCGGGGTGGCAGACTCTCGTACGTCCACCTCGTCATCACCCGCCTTGACCGCAGCCTTGGCGCTGGCCTTCTCGAGATTAATCATGCCCTTCTGCACCCAAGGATCCCATTTGGCTTCCTCCACCCAACTTTCACGGTACAACTCACCACGACCGGCGGATTCAGAAATCAGCAGTGTCCCCTCATCGCCCATGAACAATTCGTAATACCCGTTGCTGCTGTTCGTCGTGAGTGTCTCGTAAGAGGCGCGGACGAGCCCCTTCTTTGTCGGGAACTCAAAGATGGCGATGGCGTTGTCGTACCACTCATGATCTTTCCAGTAATCCACCCCGCCACTGGCCATGACCGAGGACGGCACGGCATTGTCTAGGAACCAACTGTAAACATCGATCTGATGCGACCCGAGATCGACAATGGGGCCGCCACCCAGACCCTTGTACCATCGCCAATTCCGGAACTGAGGCATGTCGTCGAAGCCAAATTTCTTGAGGGTTTCCTTCGGAATCTCTGTGCCTTTCGGCCAACTCAGGTCGACACATCCGGCCCGGCTACGATGCCACTGACCGGAGATATTCGTAATCCGGTTGAGCAAGTTTGCTTCCTTAATGATCTTGTCATTGCAATAAATGTAGCGGGGGTTGCTTCGGCGTTGATGGCCAATCTGAAGCAACTTACCAGCCTTCCGCCCTGCCAGCACCATGCTTTTCGCCGCCTCCAGGCTGTTCGACATTTCCTTCTCGCAGTAGACATGAAGGCCTTTTTCAAAGCAGGCGATGGTGTGCTCGGCATGCCAAAAATCCGGAGTGGCGACCAGCACCGCATCCAGATCCTTCTCCTTCTCAAGCATCTCCTGATAATCGACATAAGCCGTTCCCTTATGGCCGAGCCTGCCGTAGGCTTTAAGGGTACGGGAAACACGGCGAAGATTGCCCTTTTCCCAGATGTCGCAAACTGCACGAAATTTAATACCCGAATTTTTACCGAGCTTTAAGATAGCGTTCATGAGCACCTGCCCCTGGGCGCCGGCACCCAACAACGCGATGTTTATGTCCTTTTTACCGCCAGCTTGGCCAAGCGCGCTGTTCGCGATCATCAACCCGGCACCAGCCGCAGCTGATGAGCTAATGAAGTTTCTTCGATCAATTTGATTATTCATTTGTTTAAAGAAAAGTATTTAAGTTTCCAACTCTATCTCCTCCAATTCGCCAAAGCACCTGACGGTTTGACTGGAGAAATCTCCGCTGTCCGCGTGGGGAAGGATTATCGCCGCAGTTCTGGCATTCGCCAAGCAATATTCGTTGATTTCTTCATCCGATAGCATCATGAACGCCGTGGATGAGGCATCCGCTGCAATAGCGTCCGGAGCAACGGACCAAGCAGCCAAGCGGCCCTTAACCAGCCCGACATCAACGGAGCGAGGATCAATAATATGTTGACCTTTCTGCCTGCCAGAACCGCTGACTGCGCCCTCCTTTAGCTCGAACCGCGCTAAAACTTCGTTCGGGTTTTCTGGATTTCGCAGCTTCATCGGCCAGCCGCTCATGCCTTCAGGCACCGAAACGCTGAGCACCGAACTGGCTCCGGCCAGCACCAGGGCTTGGCCAAGACTCCATTCGCGAAGAATTTCCGCGACTTTCTCCGCCGCATAGCCCTTGCCAATGCCGCCCAAGTCGAACTGCACCCCTTCCGTCAGCACCTCGGCACAAAAACCCTCCTCATCCAATTCCAGATGATTCAATCCTGTCAGCGCATGCGCATGCTGGATTTCCTTCGGGCTGGGTTGGCGCAAAGTGCGATCCTCATGCAGCCAACAGGCATACAATGCACCGATACTGATATCGAATGCACCGCCGGTTTTGCCAAACATCTCCTTCGCCCGGCAGAGGCACTCGAAAGAGTCCATCCCCAAGGCCACCGTTTGGCCGGGTTCGGCGTCATTCAACCGTGAAATATCGCTGTTGGAAAGGAACCGACTCATCTCCAACTCGAGTCGATCCACCTCCGCAAAGGCGGCCTGCGCCCCCTGTCGGGCATAAGTCTCGTCCTCCTCCACAATGTACAACTCAAACACCGTGGCCATCGCCTCGTGCGCAAAGTGATGGGCGTCCGCGATGGAACGCGACCCCACATCAACAACCCGATCACCCTGTGGCTTCATCATTCTACAAACACCCTCACTCGGCAGCCGGCTTCTCCTCCGCCTTGGCACGCTCATGACGATCCCAGAGGGACTTGGACACAAACCCACGTATCTCCACCTCCGGGCGCAATTCCATTTTCATCTCCCTGCCATTTTCATCAAACAGGTGCATGTAGAGTTCCTTCTGCCCGGGCGGTGGCAACTCGAACAACTTCCTCATGAGCGCCTCCTCCAAGGGCGGCTGTATCAAAATAATCGGAGCGGATTTGGTCTCATCCGCCACCGTGTTGGTGTACTCCACCAGATAGCCGCGCAGATACCACGGTAATGGCCAATAGTCATCGTGTGGACAAAAGATTTGAATCGGTGTGTCCCTTCCATCCTCATGAGCCTCCGCCATCTCCTTGACGCGATCGGCAATATCGAAAATGTCCGATCCGGTGTGGGCGTACACGTAGGGATTGCGACTGTCGGCGTTATATTCATTGTTGGCGGCATCGGATTGCCAAGCCAAATGCCAAGTACCAACAAGCAGAAGTCCGCCAAGCGCGAACCGGAAAACAATCGATTTAAACCGGAACAGATGGGCAACCCCCACCCCGGCGAGCAGGATGACCCCATGATAAAAACTCAACAGGCACCACGGCGTCTTGTAAGGGATCAACGAGTAAATGATAGTCATCAAAACCGTGTAAAGAGCGACAAAACGAAGCAACCCGGCGTTGGCTCCCCCCACCGATCCCCTGACCGTGAAGCCCAGCCCAACCAACGCGAGCAGGAGAACAATCAACTCGCTGAACACCGGGCCATCGGCGAATTGGTAATGGCCCAGCAGCCCAAGATAGTAATGCCACGGATGCTCGTGCAGGCCTGTCTGGCCTGCACGGTCAAGATACGTCGAATAGGTGAGGACAGAATCCGCCACTCCTTTTGCGTTGCTGAAGAAGGAGGAAAAGAAAGTCACCGACACCGACACCGCCGCTAGGAGCATCACAGCGCAATGCACCGGACTGAGCCGCTTAAGATCACCTAGCCACTGCCCTCCCTGTCTCCGGGCGCACAGCATCACCAACAACGCGGCACCCATCGCGCCAAGGGCAATAACGAAGGTTTCCTTTGTGGCGTGCATCAACCCAAGACACACACCCGCCAGCAAGGCCCATGACATGCCCGGGCGTTTCAGGTAGCGGTAGCCGCAAACGATTGCGCCGGCGGTGAAGCAGACCAACTGCATCTCGTGAATGAAGTAGCGGCTGTAAAAAACCATGGCCGGCGACACGGCCATGAACAGCGCGGCAAAGATGGACGCCACCCTCCCCAGACCATCCCCAATAGGCAGCAACAGCAACACAAGCAGCGTCCCGAAAAAAACCGGCACGACCCGAAGGATGAATTCGCTCAACCCGGCATAGCTCCCGTCGCCACCAATCCAAGCCGGGATGAGTGTCAGGTAGTTGAGTGTCGGGCCATGGTACTCATGCGGATCGTACTCGTAGCCCCTGCCCTCGATCGTTTCGCCGAGCTTGACCGCGTTGACAGCCTCGTCGCCGTGCATGGGACGCTCCGCCAAATCCGGCAGACGAAACGCCGCCGCCGCTGCCGTGATGAGCAGGATGAAAATGGGGCGACTCATTGGATTGACTGAACGCACAGCAACCCCGCGACCCCACACAGGCTATTCGCCGAGCGTTACAGGGGACACCGCACGGCAGCCGAATTGAAACAGCGGGAACGCGACCGGCCTATTTGCCGTACACTTCCACCTCGATGTAGTGGTTCAGATCGCTCGCATTGTTGCCGCCGCTGTAAAGGCGCACATAACGGCCGCGCACACCCTTCGCATCGAGTAGCCGGCCCTCGGAAGTCTCGACGTAATGGTTGTCCTTGCCGACACCCTGCTCAGATGAGTTGTCGTGGTCGTTGTTGTAAACCGTGGTCGACTTCTTGAACTCCGGATCGTTCGAGACCTGCACGATGACATCAAAATAAACCCGGGCTTGCTTGTGGTAATGCCAGAACAGCATTGCGTAAATGTCGTGCTCGGCCTCGAGATCGATGGTGATCTGCTGCGTGAACGGGCCAAGCTCCACGTAGCTGCCGTCCGCCGCCTCCCGGTCGCCGTCAGTGATCATTTTCAGCTCGCCCATGATCGGCTCCTCGTCACTGCCGCTGATCTTCTTGCCCAGCGCGAGGTTCTTCACACCCTTCGGCGCAAACATCGGCGGACGCGGCTTGCCGAGCGGCTTCTCGAG
>JASLKI010000071.1 GCA_030747575.1 Verrucomicrobiota bacterium
ATGTAAACGTAATCGCGAAACCAGGTTGAGAGACTGATGTGCCAGCGCGACCAAAAATCGGCCAAGCTCACGGCGAGGTACGGGTTGCGAAAGTTGAGCATCAAGCGAAACCCCATGCAGCGTGCGGCGCCGCGCGCCATGTCGGTGTAGCCGCTGAAGTCGAAATAAATCTGCCAACCAAAGGCGAACGTCGCCAGCGCCAGCACCGCCCCGCCCTGTGTTGCGACGTCGCCATAAACGCGATCAACGTACAGGCCAAGGTAGTTGGCCAATGCCACCTTCTTGAACAGCCCAACGAGGAACAGCGACGCGCCGTCAGAGACATCGGCAAGCGTCACGCGCGGAATTTTTGCGAACTGCGGGAGCAGGTTTTTTGCACGCTCAATGGGCCCAGCGACCAACTGGGGGAAAAACGTCACGAACGCCGCAAAACGTACGAAGCTCGGTTCGCGCGCAATGATGCCCCGGTAAAAATCGATCGTGTAACTCATCGACTGAAACGTGTAAAACGAAATACCCACCGGCAGCACATACTCCCAACCGGGCGGCATCAGCGACTCCGCGGACGGCAGTTGACCCGTGCCGAGACGGGTCAGCAGGGTGTTCAGATTTTCAATCGCAAACCCGGCGTACTTGAAAAAAACCAGCACCGACAAATTGTTGATGATGCTTACCCACAGCCAGGCACGGCGGCTACGCAGCCAATGCCCCACCGCCAACACCACTGCGAAAAAACCAACCGCAGCTGCCAATCCGCCCCACCCACCAGGTGCCATCAGGCCAACGACAACAGCGCCAACGAACACCACAACGCTTACGCTCAAGCGCCACCCCGGCTTGGCCAGGCGCGGGCCGCGCTCCATCCAGCCGACGATGAAGTAGTCGAGCGCGGTGGAATAAAAAACGAGCAGCAGATAGTACGGATGCCACCAACCGTAAAAGACCGCCGAGGCGAGAAGAATCCAGTGCAACCAAAACCGGGTCGGACGCAGCGCCCAAAACCCGACAATCGTCACGATGAAAAAAATGAAAAACGTCCAGGTGTGGAAAAGCATGGTCTACTTTTCCGGGGGCGACTTGCCCAAAAGCGACTCAACTTCGGCAGCCGTCACGCGGCGCACGCAGCGGAAGCCGCAGTAGTCGGTGAAGAAACAGGCATCAGTGTCGCCTGTGCGCTGGCCCTTGCGGAACGAAGCGCGGCACATCGAAGCCGAGGCCTTCCACGAACCGCCTTTCATCACGCGCTTAGTGTCAGCGATGCCATCCGCCGGGCCAAGCGGATCGTCGGCGGGACTGCTTTTGTAATAGTCCGGGTCGTAAACGTCCTGGCACCACTCGGAGACGTTTCCGTACAGGTCGTGCAGCCCCCACGCGTTGGGCTTGCGGGTGCCAGCAACATGCGTGCGTTTTCCGGCGTTATCGGCAAACCAGCCATTCGCCTTGAGCTTGGTCACGTCGCCGAAGCTGTACAACCGGCTCGAGCCTGCGGAGGCGGCATACTCCCACTCGGCCTCGGTGGGCAAACGATAGCCGTTGGCGACGAAATCGCAGGGCAATCCTGGTTTAGTCTCGTCGTAGCATGGCGTGAGTCCCTCCATCAGCGAGCGTTCGTTGCAGTAGAGCTTGGCCTCACGCCAGCGCACACGCTCGACCGGTTTGCGGCTGTCATCCTGCCAGCGGGAAGGGTTCGGCAACTGCGCCTTGACGAACAAGTCGTGAGTGACCTCGAACTGATCCATCAGGAATGTGCTCAGTCGCACCTCGTGGCGCGGACGTTCGTCGGCCTCGTGCTCGTCGGAGCCCATCTGGAATGAGCCGGCCGGGATGACGATCATCGACACGCCGCTGGCGGTGGTGACCGACTGCGGCTTGGCCGGTGATGACTGGGTCGGGCCACAGCCGTTGGCCAAGCCGAGCGCGAGCAATCCAAGCGCACCGGTAAACTTCTGCAGGGTCATTTGCTCGGCGGCAGAAACCAGTCGGACTCCTTGTTGCTGTTGCCGTTGCGAGTGAGTACCTGCCAGTCGTAAACCGGCTTGTGACCAATGGTGACCGAGCCGCCCATGGCCACTTTCACTGCGAAAATATCCCAACCCTTGGCGTGGACGCCGACGATCTCGCAGGCGGCCTCGTAGGTGCCGGGCTTGGTGATGTCACCCTTGCCGTTCGGGCCCCGACTAAATGAGAGGAACCGGCCGTCGGGCGACCAGTCCACGTGGTAAATCTTGTTTTGCTTGTCGAAAACTTGAAAAATCTTTTTACCAAGCTTCGGGTTGTCGGACTCAATGTCGATTGGCACGACAGCCAACTCGTGATCGCCCGCGCCCCATGCGATGTGTTTGCCGTCAGGGCTGAAGGTCGGGCGGCAACCGTCGATGCCGAGGTTGATGACTTTGCTGCCGTTAGCCTCGATCAACAGGTTGGTGTGGCGGTACCCCATGCCGGCGTGAACCGTGGCGACGATCCATTTGCCGTTGGGCGCATAGCTGATGTTGTAAAGGTGATGCAACGGCTTGGTGTTGACGT
Organism: Verrucomicrobiota bacterium; assembly: GCA_030747575.1. Classification (GTDB taxonomy): domain Bacteria; phylum Verrucomicrobiota; class Verrucomicrobiia; order Limisphaerales; family UBA1096; genus UBA1096. Next base: position 2,527 of record JASLKI010000071.1, read on the forward strand.
GCTCGCGTGTTTTGCCGCTCGGCAAATGATGAAAGCTAATGCCCTTGGTGTAATAATCTGTGACGTTGAACTTCGGATATTCCTGCGGCAGAAAGGCGATGGTCTGGCTGTCGGGCGCCCAGCATTGCTGGCGTGCGCGGTCGGCCACTTTTTTGCGGCCGGTGCCGTCGGAGTTCATCACCCAAAGGCTGCGAACTGTGGCGCGGCCCTTGCCCGAATCCACGAGGAAGCATATCTTCGCGCCGTCTGGAGACGCCTGTGGATACAACTCGTTGACGTCGGGCGTGTTTGTGATGTTGGCCGACGACTTGCCGTCAGCCGACGTGACGAACAGTTCCCAGTTGTTGTTCGCGTAAACCTCGTGGACGAGACTGAACTTGCTGCCGGCCAGTTCCTCTCGAACATTTCCGGCCTGCAGAGTGAGCGCCTGAAAAAGCACGACGCCAAAAAGGAGCGCTGATGTTTTTGGGTGTTGTGTTGCTTTCATGTAACAGTGTTTATTTTTTGCCGCTCTTCATAATTTCCGTGATGGCCTTGACTTTCCCGGCGGCTCCCGGCTCGCCCTGATTGTCGGCCTTCTTGACCCAGTCGAGCGCCTTGGCCAAGGCGGTTGGCCAAGGTCTCCGCGCTGTTGGGATCGGTGGGTTGCGCCATGGCCGGGTGAACGCCCAGGAACAACCCGGCCAAGCCAAGCCCGATGCGGGCTGCATGGTTGCGAAGCGTTGCCACGCCGTGAGAGTATCCCTTGCCAAAAACGGCTCAAGTGAAAAACCCCGCTTGGCCAAGCGACAAAAAAAGGCCCGTCAACCAACGGGCCTTAAAAAAAGTTGAAAGATAAAGTTACTTTTCCTCTTTCGATTCGCCGGTATCGGCTGATTCCTCGGCAGGAGCTTCGGCGGATTCCTCGGCGGGAGCTTCGGCGGGAGCTTCGGCGGATTCCTCGGCAGGAGCTTCGGCGGGAGCCTCTTCCTCGGTTGCTGAAGCCTCAGACGTTTCAGGCGAATCCTCGGCCTTGTCCTGCGCGGGCTTCGGCTTGGCGGCAGTCGAAGGTTTTGCCTTGGTCTTCTCCTCAAGGGACTCATTGACCCACATCAGGATGGCCATCTGCGCGGCATCCCCCTTGCGGGCGCCAGCGATCTTGACAATGCGTGTGTATCCGCCCATGCGATCCTTAAACTCCGGGGCGATCACATCAAACAATTTGTGAACCACGTCGTGCTCTTTTCTCCATGCTTCCCGGAGATCCTTGCCTTTAATCGCATTGGCGCCGGAGCCTTTGCCTGGAGTCGTGTTGGTTCCATGGAAAAACTTTCGCTGAGGCGCCCTCAACCGTGCGGCAGCCAGGCGACGATGGTGCAGGGTGCCTTTTTTTCCAAGGGTCACCATCTTTTCGGCAACGACACGTGCTGCCTTGGCCTTAGCCAGAGTGGTGGTGATTCTCGATTTCTCGATGAGGCTACACACCATGTTGGCGAGCATCGCGTTGCGGTGCTCCCCGGTGCGGCCCAACTTGGCAGTTCTTATTCTATGTCGCATGGCTTACGGCTTGGCGGTTGTGGGTTATTCTTCCTCCTCAAACGGGGGATCCTCGAACGCTTCCGGCGGGGCTGCCGTGGGCAGGGTGTCGAGAAGGGAGGGGTCAATCTTTTCGCCGAGGGCGAGTTCGTATTCCTTGAGCTTCTCCTTGATCTCGGTGAGCGATTTTTTGCCGAAGTTGCGGTACTTGAGCATCTCGGATTCGGACTTCATCGCAAGGTGGCCAAGGGTGGTGATGTTTGCGTTGTTGAGGCAGTTTGCCGCGCGGACGCTCAACTCGATCTCGTTGACGCTGGTGTTGAGCAGCTTGCGCGAGGCTTCGCGATCCTCGTCCTTGGCCTTGGCGTCCTGCTCAAACTCGAAAGTATCATCGTTGATCCCGGTGAAGACGTTTAGGTGGTGCGCCAAGATTTCGGAGCTCTGCTTCAAGGCCTCGTCCGGGGTCAAGCGGCCGTCGGTGAAGACCTCGAGCACCAGTTTGTCGTAGTCGGTGCGCTGCCCGACACGAGCGGCCTCGATCGCGTACCGCACACGGGTGACCGGTGAGAAGATGGAATCGATCGGGATCACGCCGATGGCCTGATCCGGTTTCTTGTTGGCGTCGCCCGCCAAGAAGCCGCGGCCCACCATAACCTCCATCACCATGTCGACCTTATTTTTCTTGTTGGTGGTGCAAATGATCTGTTTCTTGTTGACCACCTTCAGGCCCGGAGGCAGTTCCAGGTCGCCGGCGGTGACTTTGCCCTCGGCGGTGACGCTCAGACGAACTTCCTGGGGTTCACGGCTGGTGTGGCGAAACTTGATTTTCTTGAGGTTCAGGACGATGTCGGTGACGTCCTCGACGACCCCCGGCACGGTGGTGAACTCGTGATCCGCCCCCTCTATCTTCACAGAGGTGATGGCCGCTCCCTCGAGCGAGGACAAAAGCACCCGCCGGAGGCAGTTGCCTATAGTGTGGCCGTAGCCGGTTTCAAACGGCTCCGCCTCGTACTTGGAGAAGGTGCCGGTCGAATCGTCCGACTTTTTCAGCTTGTTTGGTTTCTCGAAATGACCCAGTCTTATTGGCATATGTTTTTTATTTTTAGAGCAATTTTAATCTGGCCCCGTCACTATTATTCCCGCTTATGCGGGGCCCATATAATTGCTTATCCAACCTCCCAAGAGGCCGGAAGTTTAGCGGGAATAAAATTCTACAATGGTTTGTTCATCCGCGATGGGCTGGATCTCATCGCGTGTAGGCAACCGTAACATGGTGCCCTTAAATACGTCCTTCTCAATTTGCAACCACTCTGGCACTACCCGACTCGTGGAGTACTCCAGATTGCGAGTGGCCAACTGCCGTGAGCCACTCGTGTCCTTTATCTCGATCACATCGTTGATCTTGGCCGTATAAGAAGGAATAGTCATCTTACCGCCATTCACCATCACGTGACCGTGGGAAACCATTTGCCGCGCCTGAGCACGTGTGGCTCCAAAACCGAGGCGATAAATAACATTGTCCAGGCGGGACTCAAGCAACTGAAGCATGATCTCACCCGTGACACCCCGGTGCCGATGTGCCTTGTCATAGATGGCCCGGAAC
>JASLKI010000072.1 GCA_030747575.1 Verrucomicrobiota bacterium
GGCTGGCACCGAGCCGTCAGTCGTGTAACGAATCTGGGCGCCCGGCGTTTGGGATGTAATGCTCAACTCGAACGGCTCCACGTAAAAACCGTGGGTCTGGTTAAAGGCAAGCTTGGCAACTTTGCCGGCCAAGGTTTCTCCGTTGGGCGCGCCCGGCGTCGGACGCAGGAAATAAACCTGCCCGGCGAGCACCGAGGCCGACGAGGCGGTACTCGGCTTCCAGCCAGCCGGCATGCCATAGGAGATGTCATCGCGCTGCTTGGGATACTTCATGACAAAATGATGCGCCACCGTCTGTCCGTCCGGTTGCACGAGCCCAAGGTACTCACCGCCCGCGCCGAGTTTGAAACTGGCATGCAGTTCCCCGTCCGGCTTGGCCCGGTTTTTGCCGGAGGCAAACACCAGCAAAAAACCGCTTGCCTCGATCTTCACGGCGGGAAACATCCACTTGGCCAAGTCCTTGGCATCGTCGGTCAGCGCCCAGCCAGCCAGGTCGATCGTGGCGTCGCCGGCGTTGTGAAGCTCGATCCAGTCCGCGTGGTCGCCATCGGCGTCCTTCAAGTCCTTGTCGTTGACCGCGAGGAATTCGCTGATGATCACCCGGGCCTGCACTTGGCCAAGGGATGCAGCAAAGATCAACCCGGTGGCCATGACAATGACGTGAAAATGTCGCATAATCGTAACAGTACGAAGCCGTAAACCGAAAAGTTTCACTTGGACAAGCGGTGAGTGAAAGAAAAAAGGTGCCGAAAACCGGCACCTTTGTTGAATCATTTTCCGAACCGCAGCTTATTTCTTTTCGCGACGCTTACCCTGGCGCTTGCCTTCACCGCCCTTGCCCCGATCGCCTCCGCGAGGTTTGCGCTCTGCGTTTTTCTTGCTGCCTTGGCCCCGGCGCCGCTCGGCATTTTTGTCATCGCCTTGGCTGGGACGTTTGCGCTTGGCATTCTTCTCATCGCTACCCGGACTACGCTTGCCGCTGTTACGATCTGACATGGCTTTGCGAAGTGCTGCGCGCTCATCCTCGTCGAGTTTGCCGTCCTTGTTCTTGTCGTAACGCTTCATCAACTCTTCGCGAGTCTGACGGCTTCGACCGCTGTCGCCACGGCCTTCGCCTATTCGTTTCCTGTACGCAGCCAATCTTTCCTTGCCCTGCGCCTCAGTGATCTTGCCAGCTTTGACGGCTTCTTTGATTCTCTTGGCTGCGGCTGCGTAGCCTTCACGCCCGCCGGAGTTGGGACGGGCCTTGTCGCTCACCCTGTCGCTCTGGCGAGCACCCTGTGCCTTGCGGGCGGCACCTGCGGCTTTCCGTTCGGCCTCGTTCAGTTTGCCGTCGCCGTCCTTGTCGAACCGTTTAATGAAGGCCGCACGTTGTGAAGACCGGTCGTTTTTCTTCGCGGCTTTCGCCTTGGCCGACTTGGCGTCGGTTGACTTTGCTTCCTCGGCCTGTAGTACGCCGATGCTGCCGGTGAGCAGCGCGGCGGCGGCGAGGCTGTTGATGATCTTGATTTTCATCTTATTTCCTTTCGTTTGTTAGTTTGTTAAGTCTGCCAATCGTTGTCGTTGACTGAAGGCTTAAACGCCGGCCAAGCCCGAAAGTTACAAAAAGTCTCCCGATCGGCTCGTTTACGCATTGACGCCGCTTTGCCAAGCGCACTTAATCGCCGCATGAAGCGGCGCGAAACCGGGTTCACATTGATCGAGTTGCTGGTGGTCATCGCCATTATTGCCATCCTGGCAGCCATGCTGCTGCCGGCCCTGGCCAAGGCCAAGGAGCAGGCCTCCAGCGCCGCCTGCCAGTCCAACCTCCGGCAGATCACGCTGGGCACGATCTACTACTGCGACGACCACGACGGCCGGATGCTGCAGGTGCTTGGCCCGGCCAAGCCGTACTGGTTTCACGCCATCGCTCCGTACCTCGGCGACAAGCGTTACGTCAAGGATCCGCAAGCCGCCTACAACGGCTCGATGAAAACGATAATTTGCCCGGCAGTCAAAACCCGGTCGAAGGGAACCAAGGCCGGCCTGCCGCGCGGCGACAACAACACGAGCTGGGCGTACTGGTGGGGCAACTTCGGCAAGTCGTACGCCGAGGGGAGCTACACCATCAACTCGTTTATGCAGGATCCAAACGGCAGCTACTACGCACCAAAGACCAGTGATGAAAAAAAGAAATACTGGCAGCAGTTCTCCAACGCCACCTCCGAGGTTCCCATTTACGGCGATGGCAACTGGGTGGACTCGTGGCCCCGCCCCGACAACGCGCCACCTCCGGACTATTCCGGCTCGCATTCCGACAACGGCATGCGCCGTTTCTTCGTCAATCGCCATCACTTCGCCATCAACGCAGGCTTCGCCGATGGTCATGTGGCCAAAGTCACGCTGCGCGGCTTGTGGAATCAAATCTGGTACCGAGGCTACGCCCTCAACCGCGAACCCAACATGCCCCGGCGCTAAATCACCCCGTGTTCCCGCTTGCACTTCGCCGCAATTCTGTTTCGGTTCCCCGCGCCGAATGAAACCGACAGCCCTCATTCTTGTAATCGCTTTTGCAAGTGCGCTTGGCCAGACGCATTCTGATAGTTGGAACCAATTCCGGGGTCCGAACGGCTCCGGCGTGGCGAAGGACAGCAGGCCCCCGATCAAACTCGACGACGCCCAACTGGCTTGGAAGGCGACTCTGCCACCCGGTCTGTCCTCGCCCGTGCTTTCAGGTAAGCGCATTTTCCTCACCGGCTTGGCCAAGGGCAGGCTCGTCACCATCGCAATCAACAAAGCCGACGGCAAAATCGCCTGGCAAAACCAGGCGCCGAAGGTCGAACTCGAAAAGGTTCACAAGGCCAGCCACCCCGCTGTCCCCTCAATGCTCGTCGCGCAAAACCGCGTTTTCACCTACTTCGGCTCGTATGGGCTGATTTGCCACGACCACGACGGGCGCGAGCTCTGGAAAAAACCGATTCCCACGCCCAAGTCGCTCTACGGAATGTCCACCTCCCCGATCCTACACGGCGAACACCTCATTCTGGTTTTGGACAACGACACAAACCTGCCCGGCAGCCGCCTAAGCCAATCCAAAATTGTCGCCTGCGACAAAACCAACGGTGAGATCGCCTGGGAAATTCCCCGCCCACTTCACCGCAGTGGCTGGTCGACCCCGATGATTTGGAAACATGGCCACGGCACCGAACTCGTCGTCCTGGGCAACGGCCGGGTGAGTGGTTACGACATGAAAACCGGCACGCAAAAATGGTTTGTCCCGGGCTTCTCCCGTGAAACCATTTCAACACCGGTCGCCGGCAAAAACATCCTCTACGCCTCCTCCTCGAAACTCGGCGGTGGCGCAGACATCCGGATTGATCCATTGCCGTTTTGGGAAGCCGTCATTCGTTTCGACAAAAACAGTGACGGCAAAATTGAACGCAACGAAATGACCGGCCACTTCACTTTTCCAATCCGGCCCGAACTGCCGCCGGGCCATCCAGGTTTCGGCATTCCGCTGCCCAAAGACAAACGCAGGCGACAGGAACGGCTCGACGGGATGTTCCGCGGCACCGACCGCAACCGAGATGGCTTTTGGAGCAAGGAGGAATTCATGTCGAATATGCGCGGTGGCCGCGGCAAGCCGTTGCTCATCGCCATCCGCCCCGGGGGTCAGGGCGACGTCACCGACACGCATCTAAAGTGGGAACTCAACCGCAGCATCCCTGAAATCCCATCGACACTACTCTACAACAATTTGATTTACATGGTGCGAAACGGCGGCCTTCTCGCAGCGGTCGATGCCACCAACGGAAAGCTGCTCTACCGCGAACGCCTCAACGCACCCGGCCAATACAGCGCCTCCCCCGTCGCCGCAAATGGCCATGTATATCTCTGCTCTAACAGGGGCGTCATCACCGTCATAAAGGCGGGCAGGCAATTCGAACTCACCCACCAACACGATCTCAAAGACCCGGTGTTTGTCACTCCTGCCATTGACAAAAACACCCTTTACGTCCGCACAGAAAAATCCCTCCTGGCGTTTCGATCTGGAAAGTAGCTGACTACTTTTTGATACGCAGGACGAGCTGGTCGGGCACTGCCTTGACGCTGGCTTGGAGTTTTTCGCCCAGCTTGGCCAAGCGCTCGACGATGTCGGGATGCTTGTCGGCGAGGTCGTATTTCTCAGATGGATCTTCGCCCAAGTGATACAGTTCCGGCTTGGCCAACGGCTTGGGGTTGATGCCGTTCTCCTCGCGGAACTGCGCCTTGTAGTTGCCGGAACGCACCGCGCTCAACTGTGCGCCGCCGAAGTAAAACATCCCCTTGCGCGGACTCTTGCTGCGATTGAGCAACACATCGCTCAAGTCGTAGCCATCGATCGCGCGGTCATCCGGCGACTTGACCCCAGCCAGACTGGCAAACGTCGGCAACACGTCGAGCGTGCTGCCCATCTCCTGCACCACGCCCGGCTTCACGTTGCCCGGCCCCCAGAAAATCGCCGGCTCGCGCATGCCGCCTTCGCGAGTGCCGCCCTTGGCCCCTCGCAGCAAACCGGCCGAGCCACCGTGCGTCTTGAAAACCTCCCACGGCCCGTTGTCCGACGTGAACAGCACGATCGTTCTTTTATCGAGCTTCTGTTTGCGCAACGTGTTCAACACCTGGCCGACCGACCAGTCGATCTCCGAGATCACGTCGCCATAAATCCCGTTCAGGCTTTTGCCCTCAAACTTCTTGGATCGGTACAGCGGAATGTGCGGCATCGAGTGCGCGAGGTATAAAAAAAATGGATTCTCCTTGTTGTCCTTTATGAATTTGACCGCCTCCTGCGTATAGCGGCGCGTGATGGTGCTTTGGTTCACCGGCCGCTCGATCTCCTCAGCATTTCGTAGCAACGGCACCTTGTAAACCGACCACGGTGATGTCTTTCCGGTCGTCACCCAGTTGCCCTTCACTGACGGGTCGCGGTCCATGTCGTTCGAGTACGGGATGCCGTAGTACGAGTCGAAGCCCTGCGTGATCGGCAGATGTTTTGACAGATGCCCCATGTGCCACTTACCGACCATGGCGGTTTTGTAACCGGCATCTTTCAGCACCTCGGCGACGGTGATTTCGCTTTGCGGCAGGCCACCGGCAGAGTCCGGGAACAGCACCACCCGTCTGCTCGACGCCATGCCGGAGCGCACCGGCAGGCGCCCAGTCATCAACGCCGCGCGACTCGGCGTGCAGACCGGCGCAGCGGAATAGAACTGCGTCCACTTCTGCCCTTCGTGCGCCATGCGATCGAGGTGCGGCGTGTGGATGGTCGGGTGGCCATTGCACGACATATCGCCGTACCCCTGGTCGTCGGTAAAAACCACAACGAAGTTCAGTTGTTCCGCAGCCAATCCCGATGAACCCAAACCAAGCGCCACAGCCAAGCCAAGCGCACCCCATTTCAACCCGTTCAAAAAAGAGGAAGTCATGCGCCTCAACCTATCGGCACCGCCGGCTCGTTGAAAGAAAAAGAAACCAAGCGCTTGGGACGGCTTTAGCGACGGACCAGGTTTTTGATGTAGCGCTTGGCTTTTCTGGGGTCGAGTTTGATGGGGCTGGGTGGGTTGACTTCGCGCGGCCCGAAGGGGCATTTTGGCGGAGAGACTTTGAAAAAATCGTTCCGGTTTTTGAGAGCAAATTGAGCGCCGGTCATGATGGCGTTTTTGCCGTACCGCCGCTCGAGCAGTTGCAGGGCGTGGTCGATTGCGCCCCAGCGCTCGGCGTCCGTGCTGCCCCACAAGGTCGGCTGGGCGTCGAGCCGCTGCAGGTTGGAGAAGCCGAGGCAGATTTGCCGGATCGCCTTGTGCGCGCCGCGCATGGCGTCCCGGTAAAGTTGCTCCACGACCTCGTTGATGACGGAGTTGCGAAACTGCGGGTGCTGAAACCGATGCTGGCTGCCGGTGCGCTCAAAATCACTGAACCGAATGCTGACGAACAGTTCCCGCGCCTGCAGCCCTTCGCGGCGGAGCTGGCCGGTCAGCCGCGCGGCTTCGCTCAGCAAAAAAATCAGCCCGGCGTCGTAGTCCGGCTCGTCAACCGGCAGCGTGGTGCTACTGGAGATCGTGGTGCGATCCTTGACCTCGACCTCGACCGGCTCGGTCCATTCACCGCGGGCGAACAGCCACAACTGTTGCCCCCAGATGCCGAAGCGTTTGCGCAGCAGGATCGAAGGCATCCTCGCCACGTCGCCGAACGTATGCGCGCCCAGCGCGCCGAGTGAGCGCTCACGCCGCCTGCCGCAGCCGGCGAGTTCGCTCAGCGGCCGGTCAGCCAAAAACTCCCGCTCACGTCCCGGCGGTATTTCGCAGAACCCCGGCTTGGCGGCGCTGGTCGCCAACTTGGCGGCCCACATCGAGCCACCCAAGCCGGCCGACACCGGCACGCCGACCGTGCGCTCGATCTCTTCGCGCAGCCGGTTCACGTAATCCGCCGCCGACGGCTTGCGCCAAACGTAGCGCTCCATCGCGGTGAGATCCAAAAAGCCCTCGTCGATCGACGCCGGTAGTAGCGTCGGCGTGTAGCGTTCCATCACGCGGAACATCTTGCGGGAGATGCGCCGGTAGTCGTCGTAGTGCGGCTTGGCCAGCACGCCGTGCGGACAGAGTCGCTTGGCCTCGAAGCATGCGGTGCCTGTCTTGATGCCGCAGCGCTTGGCCAGGCGGTTGGCGGCGATAACAATGCCGTCGCCCTTGCGGCCGCCGCCGACCCACACCGGTCGGCCGGATAGCGACGCGTCCATCGCAATCTCGCAACTGGCGAAAAACGTGTCGCCGTCGACGTGCAGGATGCGGAGTTGTGGAGACTCGGACACAGTGGTGACGAGTGTCGCAACCAAGCCAAGCCCCGTCAATCCGCCAGCCCCAGCCAGGACAAACTGGCGCAAAACAGGGTTGCCTTTTAGTGAATACTCAGGCGGAATGGGCCGTTACTTTTTTTAGCTGTGCTTTTGAAAGTCATAGATAAAATCAAAATTTTCGGGACTGCGTTCGCGGCCGTGGGCGCGCTTGGCCAAGCGTCTGCTGCCGAAGCGGACGCCGCGGGCATGGCGTTTTTCGAGAAAAACATCCGCCCAGTGCTGGCGAACAGCTGCTACCAGTGCCACTCCACCGAGGCCCGCAACCTCAAGGGCGAGCTGTTTCTTGACTCGAAGCAGGGCATGCTCAACGGCGGCGAATCCGGCCCGGTGATCGTCCCCGGCAAACCAGCCGAAAGCCGGTTGCTACAGGCGATCCGGCGTGACGGTAAACTGAAGATGCCACCCCGCGACAAGCTCTCCGGGCGGGTCGCCGACAATTTCGCCAAGTGGATTGGGATGGGTGCGCCCGACCCGCGCGTCGCCAACGGCGGCAACCCGGTCAAAAGCAAGATCGACATCGAGGCCGGCCGCAAGTTTTGGTCGTTCATTCCGCCGGACACGCCGGACACGCCGGAAGTCGCCGACAACACTTGGCCAAGGGTCGAGATCGACCGCTTCGTCCTGGCCAAGCTGGAGGCGAACAACCTGTCGCCGGTGCGCGATGCCACTCGCCACGAACTCATCCGCCGGACTTACTTTGACCTGATCGGTCTGCCGCCCTCGCCGGGACAGGTTGCCGCGTTTTTGAGCGACACGTCGGCGAACGCCTTCGAGAAAGTCGTCGACGAGTTGTTGCGCTCGCCGCACTTCGGCGAGCACTGGGGACGGCACTGGCTCGACGTCGCCCGCTACAGCGAGTCCAACGGCATGGAGCGCAACTTCACCTACCCTCACGCGTGGCGCTACCGCGACTACGTGATCGACTCGTTTAACGACGACAAGTCGTTTCGCCGGTTCGTGCGGGAACAGGTTGCCGGCGACCTTCTTGGCCGCGACAAACGCGAACCGACCGACGAGGAACTAGTCGCCACCGGTTTCCTCGCGCTTGGCCCCAAGCCGCTGAACCAGGGCAACAAGGTGCTCTTCAAGCTCGACGTCGTCGATGAGCAGATCGACGTGACGACGCGGGCGTTCCTCGGCCTGACCGTCTCGTGCGCCCGCTGCCACGACCACAAGTTTGACCCGATCCCAACCCGGGACTACTACGCGATGGCCGGCATCTTTCGCAGCACCGATGCGCTTTACGGGACGGTGAACGGACAGGGCAACCGCCAGGCGTCCGACCTGCACGCCATCGCCGGCAACGAGGCCGATCGCGCCGAGAAAACCCGCAAGCACGACAACAGCCTGTACCGGCTCAACGGTCGTCTCCTCATCATGGAGGAGGAAATGCGGGAATACCGGGAAAAGGGGAGCAACGCCACCGGCAACGAACGAACGCGCATGCGCGCTCTCACCCGCGACATCCGCGACGCCCAAGCAAACATCAAGAGCCTCGAGAAGAAATCGCCGGACGCCGACTACGCGATGGGCGTGCGCGACGGCCGGATCGGCGACGCACGGGTGCTGGTTCGCGGCGAAATCCGCAACCAGGGCCAGACCGTGAAACGCGGCTTCCCTCAGGTCATGGACGGCGTGAAGGCGTACCCAATCACCAACCGCTCAAGCGGCCGCCTGCAACTGGCCAATTGGCTCACGCAGCCGGATAACCCGCTCACCTCGCGCGTGATGGCCAACCGCATTTGGCACCACCTCTTCGGCGCGGGCATCGTGCGCACGATGGACAACTTCGGCGCTACCGGAGAACGCCCCACACACCCCGGGCTGCTCGACTACCTCGCGGTGCGCTTTGTAGGACATGACTGGTCGGTCAAGTCGATGATTCGCGAAATGGTGCTCAGCCGAACCTACCAACTCTCGAGCGACACAACCGAAGCCAACGCCGCAGCCGACCCGAGCAACCGCTTCCTCTGGCGCATGAACCACAAGCGTCTCGGTGCCGAGGCATTGCGCGACGCGATGCTCGCCACCAGCGGTCGACTGGACCGCCAACCGGCCGGCGGCTCAGTGGTGACCAAGCTTGGCAACGTCAACGTCGGCCGCGCCCAGCGCCAATTGAGCCAGATGCAACGCAACACCAGCCAGCGCAGCGTGTATCTGCCGATCCTGCGCAACGCCCTGCCGGAGATGATGCGGCTGTTCGACACCGCCGAGCCGAGCCTCATCGTCGGCAAACGAAACGAAACCACCGTACCGACCCAGGCGCTTTACCTGATGAACAACCCGTTCGTGATCGGGCAGGCGTTCAACATGGCCAAGCGCGTGATGGACACGGCCGAGGGCAGGCCGGACGGTATCCGCCTGGCCTACGAGCTGGCGTTCGCGCGCGCGGCCACCGACGACGAAGTGTCGATGGCCCATGAATTTTTGAGCTCCGTCGCCGAGGAGAAAGACCGCCCCGGCCAATGGACAGTGCTTTGCCAGGCGCTGCTGGCCAGCGCGGAATTCCGCTATATCGATTGACAAGCCAACAGCGCTTGCCCAAGCGCGGCCTCGCACCAAACAAAAACAGAACGATGAACAACTGGAACAACGGCACCTGCGGCAACCACCGCTATTTGCTGTCGCGCCGCGATATGCTCAGCGGTCTCTCGGCCGGCTTCGGCTACATGGCCTTTGCCGGGATGGGCACCGAGCAGGCCGCGGCTGGCACGCCGCTCGCCTCCAGGCGCCCGCACTTCCTGCCCAAGGCCAAGCGCGTGATCTTCTGCTGCATGCGCGGCGGCCCGTCGCACGTTGACACATTCGACTACAAGCCGGCGCTCGCCCGCGACGAGGGCAAGCAACTGCCCAAGTTTCGCAACCGCGAACTCATGCCGTCGCCGTGGGAATTCAAGCAGCACGGTCAGGGCGGCCTGAGGATTTCCGGTTTGTTCCCGCGCCTGGCCGAACACGCCGACGACCTCTGCCTGCTCAATGGCATGCACTCCTCCGTGCCAGCGCATCCGCAGAGTTTTCTCCAACTGCACACCGGCAGCTTCCAGTTCGTGCGGCCGTCAATGGGTGCCTGGGTGCTGTACGGCCTGGGCACCGAGAACCAAAATCTGCCCGGCTTCATCTCGCTCTGCCCGCCGGACAACGTCGGCGGCGCGCAGAATTACGGCAGCGCCTTTCTGCCGGCGTTTTATCAGGGCACCAAGATTGGGCAGTTCAACCAGAACATCCGCACCGCTTCGCTGCGCAACCTCGACAACCAACAGGTCTCCGGGAAGCTGCAACGCAAGCAACTCAACTTTGTCCAGTCGCTGAACCGCGACCTGCTCGAACGCAAAAAACAAAGCTCGCAGATCGAGGGCGTCATCGAGTCGTACGAACTCGCGTTCCGCATGCAGTCGGCCGTGCCGGAGCTGATGGATATCGGCGATGAAAGCCGGGCCACGCTCGAGAGTTACGGCATCGGCAACCGCGCCACCGAGAATTTTGGACGTCAATGCCTGATGGCGCGTCGCTTCGCAGAGGCCGGCGTCCGGTTCATTGAGGTGGCGCACGGCAACTGGGATCAGCATCGCAACCTCAACTCCGCGCTCACCCGCAACTGCGCCGCGACCGACCAGCCATTGGCCGCCCTGCTGCAGGATCTAAAGGAACGCGGACTGCTCGACGAGACCCTCGTCGTCTGGGGCGGCGAGTTTGGCCGCACGCCACACATCAAGCAGAACGACGGGCGCGACCACAACTCCACCGGCTTCAGCTTCTGGATGGCCGGCGGCGGCGTGAAAGGCGGCATGACCTACGGCGCGACCGACGAGCACGGCGTTGCTGCAGTGGAAAACCGCATGCACTTTCACGATCTGCACGCGACGATCCTTCACCTGCTGGGACTCGATCACGAGGCGTTGACCTATAAATACGCCGGCCGCGACTTTCGGCTGACCGACGTCCACGGCAACGTCGCCCACGACATCATTACCTGACTTGGGCAAGCGCTAGATTGCCCACCGCGCCGGGTCACGGTAGAACTCCTTCCGTGAGCCAGGCTGTCCAGCTCCTGCGCGACCTGATCGCGCTGCCCAGCGTCAATGCCGCTTTCCTGCCACTGGGCGACCCGTGCGCCGGCGAAGCCAAAGTCGCCGATTACCTCGCCAAGCGCGCCGCCAAGGCCAGGCTCGATGTTGAGCGCCAGCCGGTCGCGACGGGGAGCGACAACCTAATCGTCCGCCTCTCGCCGCTCGGCCAAGCGCAGCACCGTATCATCCTCGCGCCACACCTCGACACCGTCGGGGGCGATGACCCGAAGATTTATCGTCCCACAAAAAAGGGCAACAAGCTGCACGGCCGTGGCGCGTGCGACACCAAAGGCAGCGTCGCAGCCATGTTCCACGCGCTCGAAAACGTGGCCAGCCGCAAGAAGCGTCCCAATGAAACCGAGATCGTTTTCGTCGGCCTGATGGACGAGGAATGCAACCAGACCGGCTCGCGCGCATTTGCCAAGCTGGGGATGAAATCCGACCTCGCGCTCGTCGGCGAGCCGACCCGCTGCAAGGTCGTCACCGCGCACAAGGGCAACCTCTGGCTGCGACTCAGCGCTACCGGCAAGGCCGCCCACGGCGCACGCCCCGAGCTGGGCCACAACGCCATCCACTCCCTCGCCCAGTGCATCGTCGCCATCGAAACTGACTACGCGGCATCACTCCGCAAACGTCGCCACCCGCTGCTTGGCCACGCAACGATCAACACCGGCACCATCCGTGGCGGCGCGCAACCAAACATCGTCCCCGACCTCTGCAAAGCCGACCTCGACCGCCGCACTCTCCCCGGCGAAACACTCGCCGAAATCCGACGCGAACTCCTCGGCACCTTGGCCAAGCGCGGCCTCAAGGCCAAGCTAGCCGACGTCAAGGACTTCATCTGTCCCGCGCTCGAGACCGACCCCAATCTGCCGTGGGTGTGCGACTTCATGCGCGCGGCCCGCCAACGAAAACCGCTTGGCGTCGACTACTACTGCGACGCTGCCAACCTCGCCGCCGCCGGAATCCCCACCGTCGTCTGGGGACCGGGCGACATCGCGCAGGCGCACACGGCCGACGAGTGGATCACCCTCGAGCAACTCGAGCGCGGCACCGACATGCTGACGCGATTCCTTTTGTCGCTGCCATGATTTCGCGGCACACTCCCGCGCGATGAGATTGGCCCTGCTCACGCACGAACCGTTTTACCCGCCCAGCGGCGGCGGCTCGGCCGAGGCTGTTTATCTGGTCGGCGAACTCACCCGGCGGAGCCACGAGGTGCATCTGTTCTGCCCGGACTTCCCCGACCGCAACGCCGTGGCCAAACGTTTCGACATCACCGTGCATCCGTTCACCGGCTGGGAAATGAACCGCCACACCCGGCTGCGCTCGCTCAAGTACCTCGCCTACCCCGGCGCGCTCCGCCGACTCGTCCGACGCGCCGCACGCGACATTTCGTTCGATGCCATCCTGTCGCAGCACGCCATCAGCGCCGTTGCCGCCGGTCGGCTCAAGGCCGATCTCGGCGTGCCGGTTGTGATGAACTTTCTCGATTTCCTGACCGGCTTCATGGAGTCGTGGCCCGCTTGGGCGATGCCGCGCTTCGTGCTGCGCCGGCTGATGGCGTATGAACTGTCGCTGCCCAAGCGCCACGATGCTGACGCCGTGCTCACCGTCTCCGACGAACTCTCCCGCCGCTTCGCCGAAACCGGCTACGACCCCGACCAACTGCAAACCATCCACTACGGCTACGACGCCGAACTTTTCCAACTGCTCACCGCTCATCGCTCACCTCTCACTGTCGCCATGCACGGCTCGTTCGACACACATCACCTTGGGCCGATCGCCGTTCGCACCATCACCGACATCGCCTTGGCCAAACCAGAGACGCATTTCCTTTTCATCGGTCGCGAAACCGACGCCGTCAAAAAAATGGCTAAACGCGTCCTCGCTGCCGCGCCATCGGCGAAGCTCGAATGCACCGGCTTCATTCCATACGGCGAAGTCGCCGGGCGACTCGGCCAAGCGACCGTCGGCATCATCCCGTACGAGTCATCGAGCGGTGCGCACTGCGCCTTCGTCGCCAAGCTCGTCGAGTACGCCGCGCTTGGCCTGCCGGTCGTGAGCACGCCGTTGGCCGGCGTGAAGTCGTTTTTTGGAGAAGAACCGTCCGTGCATTTTTCTGCGTTCGACGGCGAACAATTTGCAAATGACGTCATCGACCTGCTCGACAACCCGCCGCCTCGGGCCGAGTCGGAGCGCTTGGCCAGACGCGTCGCCGCCAAACTGGATTGGCCGGTAATCTGCGCCCGGGCCGTTAACCAACTCGAAGCCATAGTCTCATGAGCGAAGCTGACTCCAAAAGCGCATTTTACCGGCAGGGCAGCTGGATGGTGATTGCCACTTTTGTTAGCGGCGTACTGATGTTTGGAGTGCATATTTTTGGCGGCTGGATGAGTCGCGAGGAGTACGGTCTGTTCGTAACGCTGCTGCAGATTCTCAACTTGATGATGATCCCCGCGCTTGGTTTGCAAACGGTGTTCGCACAACAAACCGCTGCCGCCATCGAGCCGCAGCAGCGACACGACTTGGCCAAGTCCACCCGCAAATTGCTCCTCATTTGTTTCGGCGTTTGGGTGGCGATCGCGGCGATTGTTCTACTAAATCAACAGGCCATTCTCGAGTCGTTGAAGATCAAAAAACCGACGGCGCTTTACGTGACGTTGCTGCTTGGCTTGCCGCAGCTTTGGCTGCCGGTGCTACTCGGCATCCTGCAGGGCCGACAAAACTTTGCGTGGCTTGGCGGTGCGGCGATAGCCAACGGCGCGGGACGATTTGCCGCCGTCGGCATCATCGTCGCGTTGCTCGGCGGCCAGGCGGCGGGAGCGACGACCGGTGTTTTGATAGGCCTCACCACGGCTTGCCTGCTCGCCGGTTGGCACGGTCGGCAAACGTGGCTTGGCCAACCGGGAGCCGATCAGGGCAGCTTCGACGCCAAAGCTTGGCTGGGGCGCATCGTGCCGCTCACGCTGGGCTTGGGCGCCGGACAGTTCATGTTGAGCGCGGACATGATCGCGGCGCGGGCCATCCTGCCCGAGATGGACTCCGGCCCTTACGGCGCGGCTGGGATGATCGGGCGCGGACTGGTGGTTTTCACCGGGCCACTGGCAGCGGTGATGTTTCCCAAGCTCGTGCGCGAAGCGGCCGGAACGAAATCGAGAGTGCTTTTTCAGGCGTTCCTCGGCACGGCCATCCTCGGCGTGTTAGCCGGAGTTGGATGCACTCTTGCCGCCTGGCTGCTGCCGGACATCGCCGACCACTTCCCCGCGTTGGCCGCAAAGAAAAAAATACTCACCGAGATCACGCCTCTGATTCCGTATTTCGCTTGGAGCATGTTGCCGCTGGCGTTGGCGAATGTTTTCGTGGCGGCGCTGTTGGCCAAGGAGCGATACCGCGCCATGTCTTGGCTGGTAGGGATCGCTGTCGCCTACGGGTTAATGTTGGCTTGGCTGACCAACACCGCCGAGCCGCCGACGCCACAAACAATCATTCTCACCCTCGGGGGATTCAACCTCACGTTCCTCGGCACGGCAGCGGCCCTGGCCAAACGCTACGCCGTGTCGCCAGAGAGCCGGTAAGCTCTCAACGCCTCCAGCATCGCCTGCACGGAGGGGTAACGATAGCGCTTTTCCTTCTCGAGTGCCTTGCGGCAAATCATTTCGAGCCCAGGCGGTATGTCACGGTCCGGCGCAGCTTCGCTTGGCTTGGGCAACGGTTGGTTGAGCAGGTTGTCGGCGACTTCCCGCGCCGTCTCGCCGGAGAGCAGTTGATCAAGCGTGAGCATCTCGAAAAAAATATTCCCAAGGCTGAACACGTCCGCCCGCCCGTCGATCTGCGCATCGCCCCGGGCCAACTCCGGCGCCATGTAAAGCGGCGTGCCGTAGCGCCGGCCGGCCGGCGTCAGCACCGGGTTCGCCTTCGCAGGGAACGCCTCGATGCCGACATCCGGCTCGCCCCAGACCTTGGCCAAGCCCCAGTCGAGAACGATGACTTCGCCGAAGCCGCCCACGAGAATGTTCGCCGGCTTGAGGTCACGATGGATGACGCCACGGTCATGCGCGTAGGCGACCGTTTCGCAAACTTGGATTAACGAATCCACCAGCACCGGCAACGGGAAGAACTGCGTCAACCGCTCGTCGGCGTCGCGCAGGCCGAGAAGGATGTCGCGCAGGTTGCGACCGCGCACATGCTTCATGGTGAAAAACATGTCGCCGTTGCGGTCGCGCCCCATTTCATAAACCGGCACCGTGCCGGGGTGCTGCAGCTTGGCCGTCACCCGCGCCTCGCGCAGGAACCGCTGCGTCTCGACCTCAGACTGGCGCATCTCCGGGTGCAGCGTCTTGTAAACGACCTCACGATGAAGATTGACGTCGCGGCAGGTGAAGAGCTTGGCTGTGCCACCCTCGGCCATCAGCTTGAAATCGGCGTACTTCAGCGAGCCGCTCTTCCAGTGAGCCGGGAACACACTGTCCGTATCCGCCAAGCGCAACGACGTCTCATGCAGCACCGCCGCATCGCCCTGTTTTGCTTCCCCTTCGTCGCCCATCTCGGGCCCAAGTGAACGCCCCCACCTGCCCAGCGTCGAGTTTTGTTTGTTTGGCTGCCTCGTTGCGCTACGCTTGGCCAAGCGATTGCTGCCGTGAGAAATATCGTTTACTTCGACCTCGAAACTATGCACTCCGCCGATGACGTCGGCGGCTGGGGTCATATTAACAAAATGGGCATGAGTATCGGCGTCACGTACAGCACCGGCAACGGCGGGTACTCGATCTATGCGGAGTCGGAGGTGAACGACCTCATCGAGGAACTGCAACGTGCCGACCTTGTCGTCGGCTTCAACCACATTCGATTCGACTACGAGGTGCTGCACGGCTACACGGCGCTCGATTTGCGCCAGCTCCCCTCGCTCGACCTGATGGTGGATCTGCAGGGAATCCTTTCGCACCGGCTCAAGCTCGACTCGATCGCCTCCGCCACGTTCGGCGCGGAGAAAACCGCCGACGGCCTGCAGGCGCTGAAGTGGTTCAAGCAGGGCAAAATGATGGAGATCGCCGAGTACTGCTGCTACGACGTTAAGATCACCAAGATGGTCCACGAGTTCGGCGCGCAAAACGGCTGCGTGTTTTACAACAACCGCTTCGGCAAACAGCTCAGCGTCAAAATCGACTGGAGCACCGAGTAGCCGACGCGCTTGGCCCAGCATAGCTCGACAGCGGGGAGCGTGTTCGGTACAGTTCCCGCCATCCAACAAGCAATATGACGAGGCAAACTATTCCCACTTCTGTCCGCCGGTGGTCGGCTAGCCTTCTCGGCTTGGCCTTGGCCACCTCGGCATTCGCGGCCAAGCGGCCCAACATCATCATCGCCATGGCCGATGACATGGGCTGGAGCGACATCGGTTGCTACGGCGGCGAGATCAATACGCCCAATCTCAACACACTCGCCGAGAACGGCGTGCGGTTTACGCAGTTTTACAACACCGGCCGCTGCTGCCCCACCCGCGCCACCTTGCTGTCCGGCACCTACGCGCACCAGGCCGGCGTTGGCCACATGATGAACCCACGCAACCTGCCAGGTTACAAGGGTGATCTGAACAAAAATGTCCGCACCATCGCAGAGGTGATGAAGACTGCCGGCTATTCGACGTACATGGCCGGCAAGTGGCACGTCACCCCTAAAATCCAGCCCGGCGGCCCCAGGGACAACTGGCCTCGGCAACGCGGATTCGACCGCTTCTACGGCACCATCCACGGCGCCGGCAGTTTTTTCGACCCCAACTCGCTCACTCGGGAAAACACACAGGTCTCCCCGCTGACCGACGAAGGCTATCAGCCCAAGGGAACCTATTATTACACCGACGCCATCAGCGACCACGCCGCCCGCTACATCCGCGAACATAAGGGCGATCAGCCGTTTTTCATTTATGTCGCCTACACCGCGCCACACTGGCCAATGCACGCGCTGCCAAAAGACATCGCCAAGTACAAAGGCAAGTACGACGCCGGTTGGGACGCCATGCGACGCGCGCGCTACGAGCGCCAACTCAAGATGGGGCTCATCGATCCTCAGTGTAAACTGACGATGCGCGACCCCAAAGCGCCCAAGTGGGCAGATGCCAAAAACAAAGATTGGGAGTTGCGCCTGATGGAAACCTACGCCGCAATGGTCGATCGCCTCGACCAGGGCATGGGCCAGGTCGTCACCGCGCTCAAAGAAACCGGCCAGTACGACAACACTCTGATCCTGTTTCTCGCCGACAACGGCGGCTGCGCCGAGGGTATGGGCCGCCGTCAGGGCATCCAATACAAGGACAAAGACCCCGAGCAACTCAAGCCTATGACCAAGGGCGAACTGCAAACCGACATGATCCCCAAGCGCACACGGGACGGTCGCGTCCTCAGGCAGGGCACCGAGGTAATGGCCGGTGGTCCGGATAGCTACCACGGCTACGGCCTGGCCTGGGCCAACGCCAGCAACACGCCGTTCCGCGAGTACAAACATTGGGTGCACGAGGGCGGCATCAGTTCGCCGCTGATCGCCCATTGGCCAAGCGGCATCGATGCCAAGCGCCACGGGAAACTCGAGAATCAACCCGGCCATCTCATCGACCTCATGGCCACCTGCGTTGATCTTGGCCAAGCGACTTATCCGAAAAAAATCGGCGCCACGGCAATCGTCCCGATGCAGGGCACTTCCCTCGCCCCTGCGTTCAACGGCAAAAAGATCAGCCGCAAAAAACCGATCTACTGGGAACACGAAGGCAACCGCGCCATGCGCGACGGCAAATGGAAACTCGTCGCCAAGGGCGCGACCGGCCCATGGGAACTGTACGACATCAAGGCCGACCGCACAGAGTTGAACAATCTCGCCGAAAAACAACCTAAGCGACTCAAGCGGATGGCAGACCGATGGGAAAGCTGGGCCGTCGCCTCGTTGGCCAAACCATGGCCGTGGGGCAAAAAGAAAAAATAACCCAGTGCTATTCCCATCGACACCAAACGGGAGTAGTTTCTAGAAAACAAACGACCTTAAGCACTGCTCACACGGCTTTGTGCTCTGCGTTTAAGAAGAGTCTCACCTACCCTTTTTCATCGAGGTAGGCGGCGATTTCACTGATGAAGAGCTTGCCGTATTCGGCTTTCTTTTTTTCGCCGACACCGCTGATAAGCCCGAACGATGCCATCGTCACCGGGCAATCCCTTGCCATTTCGCGCAGGGCTACATCGCCGAAGATCATGTACGCTGGGACACCTCGACCAGACGCCAACTCTTGCCGCATCTCGCGCAACCGCTCGAACAGCATCTCGTCGCATTGAATCTCGCCGGCTCGCTCGCTGCGCAGCCGGCGCTCTCTACTCTTTGGCTTGGGCACGACAGGGCGCGTCAATCCCAGCGGCTCTTTGCTGCGCAGCCAATCGCTTCCTTCCTGAGTCAGTTCCACGACACTCATGCGGCCCGGTGTGAGCCGCGCGTAGCCAAGCCGCATCAACTCGCGACCAATTGCCTTCCACTCATCGCGGCCAAATCCATCGCCAATGCCGTGGGTGGAAATCTGGTCGTGCCCCCACTTGCGGATGGCCTCCGTGTCAGCGCCGGTGAGCACTTCCACAACGTGGTTCAACCCAAAACCGAAACCGGACTTCTCACGAATCCGATACAGGCAGGCGAGGAACTTTTGCGCCGCCTCCGTGCCGTCGAATGTCTCCTTCGGATCGAGGCAGTTGTCGCATGCACCGCAGTTTTTGTCCGTGAAGGCCTCGCTGAAATAATGCAGCAACGACCGGCGGCGGCAGTCGCTCGTCTCGGCGAAGTGAACCATCTGCTGCAGCAATTGCCGCGCAATAGTGCGCTCATGTTCGTCTGTTTTTTCTTCGATAAACCCGATCTGCTTCGCCACGTCCGAGACATTGAACAAAAGCACGCAGTCCGCTGGCAGCCCGTCGCGCCCTGCCCTGCCCGTTTCCTGATAGTAACCCTCGATGTTCTTCGGCAGATCGTGATGAATCACGAAGCGCACGTCCGGTTTGTCGATACCCATCCCGAACGCGATCGTCGCGCACACGATCTGCACCTCGTCACGGATGAACGACTCCTGATTTTTCGCACGCGTCCCGGCATCCAGCCCAGCGTGATACGGCACCGCTCGGATCCCCTGATCGGTCAGGCGGTTGGCCAACCGCTCGGTGCCGTCGCGGCTACCGCAGTAAACAATGCCGCTCTCGCCGTCGTGCCGCCTGGCCACGTCCAGCACCTGCCGCAGCGGCTGGTTGCGCGGTATGACGCGATACATGAGGTTGGCCCGGTTGAAGCTGGCGACGTAGCGTCTTGTCTCGCGCAGCTTCAACTGCGACACTATGTCCGCCCGAACCCGTTCGGTCGCCGTGGCGGTCAGCGCCATTAACGGCGTCTCCGGAAAGCGCCCGCGTAACTCGGCGATCTGCCGGTACTCAGGGCGAAAGTCGTGTCCCCACTCGCTGATGCAGTGCGCCTCGTCGATCGCGATCAGCCCTGGCTGCCACTCCACCAAACGCTCGAGCATTTCCGGCAGCATCAACCGCTCCGGCGCGGCGTACAGCAGGCGGTATTCGCCGTTGTAAAGGCCGGCCAGGCGGCGGCGCGCCTCCGCGGCACCGAGCGTGGAATTCAAGAACGTCGCTGATACACCGGCCTCATGCAGCGCGTCAACCTGATCCTTCATCAGCGCGATAAGCGGCGAGACGACGATTGTCAGCCCGCCCTTGACCAGGGCCGGCAACTGGTAACAAAGCGACTTGCCGCCGCCGGTTGGCATCAGGACAAATGTATCGTGCCCAGCGAGCGCGTCGCGCATCACCTCCTCCTGCAGCGGCCGAAACGACTCGTAGCCAAAGAAACGCTTCAGCAACCCGGTCAAGTCCGGCTCCCCCGCGGCGCTGAAAAGTTCCGTCTCCATGCGGCGCCCCGTTGTAAGCCAGAGGCAGCCAAGCTTCAAACCTCACTGTTGATCGACCTGAAACTTGAAACTCTCTTGCGCTTGGCCAAGCGCCTGATTTTGGCTAGATTGCGGGTCGCATGAGCATGACTTTGGCTGACTCAACGACAGAGATGCCGGTTCGGGAACGTGTTGCCGAGCTGGGCCGGCGGGTTCTCGACGGCGAAGAAATCTCCCGCGACGAGGCGGTCGAGTTGGCCCGCATCGAGAACAACGCCGACATCATGGACCTGCTCGCGTGGTCCAACCGCATCCGCGAACAGTTCAAGGGCAACAAGATTCATCTCTGCTCGATCGTCAACGCCAAGGCCGGTGCCTGCTCGGAGAACTGCTCGTTCTGCGCCCAGTCCGCCGCCTACCAGACCGAGTCGCCGCGCTACGGGTTCATCGAACCCGAGCCGGTGGCGGAGGCGATGTCCGAGGCCAAGGCCAACAATGTCACCGCCGTTGGGCTGGTCGCCGCCTGGCGAGGACTCAAGGAGGGCCCGATGCTCGACGAGGTGTGCGACCGCATTCGCGAGATGAAGGAGAACGGCAAGTCGCGCCCAGACGCCTCGCTGGGCTTGATCGAAAGCCAAGCCGTTGCCGACCGATTGAAAGACGCCGGTCTCTCCTGCTACGGCCACAACCTCGAGAGCTCGCGCCGTTTTTTCCCCGAGCACTGCACAACGCACACGTTCGAAGATCGGCTCAAGACGATTCAGTTTTTGAAAACTGCCGGCATCAAGATTTGTTCCGGCGGCATAATCGGCATGGGTGAGGAACGCGAGGATCGTGTGGACCTGGCAATACAGTTGCGTGAGATCAATGCCAACGTAGTGCCGATAAATATCCTCAACCCAATCGAGGGCACGCCGCTAGAGAATCAGGAGCCGCTGCCGCCGATGGAGATTCTCAAGACAATTGCCGTGTTCCGATTCATCCTGCCGCGCAAAGAAATCATGATCGCCGGCGGCCGCACGGTGAACCTGCGCGACATGCAGAGCATGGTGTTCACCGCCGGCGCGAGTGCGCTGATGGTCGGCAACTATCTCACCACGCTTAACCAGCCGGTCGAGAAGGATCTGCAGATGCTGCGCGATCTCGGGCTCGATCCGGACTGGGACAACGATTTTGCCGACCAAGTTTCCGCCGATGGAGGCTGTGGCAGCCGTTGTGGTTGTGACGACCAACCTGCCGAGGCTGCTGCAACCACCTAGATCATCCGGCAAATGACTGAGCCGCTCGGAAGGAACATCGGCGGATACGGCGGCGACACCATCGACATCGATGACGTGCTGCAGAGGGCGCTCGCCGCAGCCAAGGCGCGCGGCTGGTCGGTCGAAAATTTCCCGAACACCGGCGACCTGAAGCTGTACGGTTTGCAGCGACTGGCCCCGGAACCGCGACTGGCCGTTTACATTTCCACCGGCATCCACGGCGACGAACCGGCCGGGCCACTGGCCATGCTCGGGTTGATCGAGGCCAACACCTGGCCAAGCGGCGTAAGCCTGTTCGCTTGTCCCTGCCTCAACCCGACCGGCTTCCGGGGCAACACCCGTGAAAACCAAGCCGGCATCGATCTCAACCGCGACTATCGCTACATCAAGACAAGCGAAGTGCAGTCGCACACCGAATGGATCGACAGTCTACCTACGTTTGATTTTGGTATCTGTCTGCACGAGGACTGGGAGGCCATGGGCTTCTACCTTTACGAACTGAACCCCGACAACTTGCCCGCCGTGTCGGAGGATGTCATCGATGCAGTTGGCAGGACCTGCCCGATTGACTGTTCCGAGCGCATCGACGATCGACCGGCCAGCGGCGGCATCCTCAAGCCAGTCGTCTCCCCTGAAGCGCGGTCGCTTTGGCCCGAGGCGTTTTACATCGTGCTGAAAAAAACCCGCCTTTCGTACACGCTCGAGGCGCCGTCCGATTTACCAATGGCGACGCGGGTCAATGCCCTTTGCACTGCTGTCCAAACGTTGTTAGAATCCCACTTAGCTAAGCGATGAAATGAAACCGGAAACTGCCGAAAAACTGTTGGTGTGGATTTTGCGCGGTGCAGGCGTCGCCTGCGTGCTGGCGATTGCCCCGATGCTGATGCCAATCGCCTGGGCACAGTCCGGTCACACCGCCATTGGCCTTGGCGAACTTCCCGGCGAGCCCATCGTCGAGTACCTCGTGCGTGGCATGTCCGCCATGTGCGCCCTGTACGGCGGGCTGCTGCTGCTTTTGGCAACCGATGTGCACCGGTATCGCCGGGTCATCACTTTTCAGGCCGTCGCCATTCTGACAGCGGCCACTTGCGGGACAATCCTCATGTACAGCCTGCCCGTCCTCGGGAAATTCATCCTCATCGACGGAGCCAGTTGCTGGCTTTACTGCGTCCCCACCCTCTGGCTGCAAACCAGGCTGAAAAAGGAGTAGGCAATGCTTCGTCCAGCCTTGGCCGCCATCATCCTGACCTCGACCGCCCTTGGCGGGCAGACCGAAACCAAAACGGATTCCCAAGCCGAAATGGAAATCCTGTTCCAAAACTCCGACGGCGGTTGGCCAAAGAACGTCGAGTGGGGTTCTTTCAAAACCATGCAGGAAGGCGAAAAAGACAAGGAGCGAAACAAGAACCGCAAAAGCACTTTCGACAACAGCGCCACCTACACACAAATCCGTAACCTTGCCAAGTCGTACAAGGCCACTGAAAACCGGCGTTACCGGCAGGCGGCCAGGCGCGGACTCGACTACATCTTGGGGGAGCAACGGCCGAGCGGCGGCTGGCGAGGCTCCGACGTTGATGCCATCACCTTCAATGACGGCGCCATGACCGGAGTGATGCAACTGCTCCGCGAAGTCTCCGAAGGCCAGGCGCATTTCTCGTGGACTAACAAACAAACCCGCCGAAAAGCCAAGCAGGCACTCGAACGTGCCATCCGCGTCACACTCGACTGCCAAATCAGGGTCAACGGCCACAAGACGGCCTGGTGTCAACAGCACGATCACAAGTCACTCAAGCCAGTCAAGGCTCGCACGTACGAACGGCCCTCCATTTCCGGAGCCGAAAGCGTGGATATCGTTCGTTTTTTGATGGAAATCAAAACGCCAAGCGACGAAGTCACCGAGGCAATTGAGAGTGCCATCACCTGGTTTCAAAAGTCCGCCATCAAGGGCATTCGCATCGAGTCGTTCCCAATCGACCCGTTGAAGAATCTGAACAAAACCATTTCAAGCGACAAACGAGTGGTGATGGATCCAAATGCGGAACCAACCTGGGCTCGGTTTTATGAGATCGACACCAACCGCCCGTTTTTCTGCAATCGCGACGGCATCAAGGTCTACTCCCTTGACAAGGTGAAACTCGAACGCCGCACCGGCTACTCATGGTACGGCGGCTACGCCACCTCCCTTCTAGCCGGGGACTATCCCAAGTGGAAAAAACGGCTCAATCGCTGAAGACAAAAAACAGCAACGGCGAGTAGAGACCGAAGTCGGCCATGGCACGGAGAAACTCGGCGCTGAACCGGTCGCAACGATCGTGAATCCATGCCAGGCCAAGTGCACTGACTCCAACCGCAGCCATTGCGTGCTGTGCCGCCGTCTGGCCGAATGCGACGGCAGCCACCATCGCCGACAGGCCAAGCGAAATATCGAGCCACGACAATCGGCGGACGAACCTCGGATGAGCATTAAGTAGCGAGCAGGGGTCGTCGCGATCCGCTATAACGACCTCCCAAGCGGTGATGTGCGAGCAGCTCATCGCGCACAACGCGCCGAAGCCAAGCACCGGCAGCAGCAAGCTTGGCCAAGCGCTTGGCGACTGCGACCAAACCAGCAGCGCGCAGCCCACCGAGAACACAAAACCGACATGCCATTCCTTCGGCCAAAATCGGCTCCGTAGCGCCGGCCACCAATGCGTCGCCCCAAAGTGTGCCGCCGTGAAGACCAACACCACACCGCCGCCGAGCCAAGCGTGGGAGTTGAGCGTCGTCACCGCGAGAACGAGCGCGACGACTAAAACCGCAGCGGAGACGCCCAGCCAGATTGGTTTCCCCTGCAGTTGAATCGCGTGCCGCGCGGTCTCCGTTTGTCCGCCCGACTCGGCAGCGTCCAGCGCGCGGTCAGCGCAGTAAACGAGCCACGTGCAGCAGAAGAGCAGCACGCGCTCTCCCCATCCCAGCGATACCTCGGCGATCCGGGCGAACTGTTCCTGCCAAATCACCGCAAGCAGCGGCGAGTCGAGGTTAAGCAGGTTGGGCCAAAGCCACCAAGGGGTACGGGATGCCGGTTGCACGTCGCAGGAGTTTTAGTGCAACTCAACAAATTTGAAACGAAAAACCGGCAACGTAGTCTTTGACATTTGCGGCGGGCAATCGTTGGATTGCCCAGCAACATGGCCGACATCTCGATCCCAACAATTTCACTCCAATCACTGGACTCATCGGCCCACCGCTCGGACTCGGTGGGAACCATCGGCCAGGCGCTGGAGCAGTCCGGTTTTTTTATTGTCGAGGATCACGGCATCTCACCCGAACAGATCGCCGACTGTTATGCGGTGGCAGAGACTTTTTTTACGTTGCCGGAGCAAACCAAGCTCGCCTACCACCGGCCGGAGTCGAACGGGCAGCGCGGGTTCACCGAGTTCGGGCGCGAGCACGCCAAGGACAATACCCAGCCGGACTTGAAGGAGTTTTTCCAGATCGGCCGCGAGAACAGCAACTTGCTTCCGCCCAATGTTTGGCCAAGCAAACCGGCGAAGTTTCGCGAGGCAATCGGCGGGCTGTACCGACAACTCGAGGGCATTGGCATGGAGTTGCTCGGCGCGTGCAGCGAGCACCTTGGCTTGACACCGGATTTCCTACCACGCTTGGCTAAGGGCAGCGATAGCATATTGCGCGTGATTCATTATCCGCCGATACAGGATGGTGCCGGCCCGGCGACTCGCTCATCGGCGCATCAGGATATTAATTTCATCACGCTGCTGATCCAAGCGACCGAAGGAGGGCTGGAGTTGCAGCAACCAGACGGCGA
>JASLKI010000073.1 GCA_030747575.1 Verrucomicrobiota bacterium
GCGCCGGGAAAAACCTGCAGCACTGCCTGCATCGGGGAGTTGCCTGTGATGGTTTCGCTCATTCAGACAAACATTTTTCTGACGCTAAGGAGTACCTCGATGAAGCGATCGACCTCGGCTTCGGTGTTGTAAAAGTAAAAACTCGCACGGGCGGTCGCCGCGACACCGAGCTTGGCCAGAAGCGGTTGATTGCAGTGATGACCCGCACGTAACGCGACGCCCTTTTGGTCGGCCATCGTGGCTAGGTCGAGAGCGTGGGCGTCCGGCAGCACGAAGCTCACCACGCCCGAGCGGCCTTCCGCCAGGCCAAAAATCCGGATGCCGTCGATCTCGGCCAGGCGGTCGCAGGCCCGCTTGGCCAAGCGCTGGTCGTGCTCGAAAATTGCTTCGCGGCCGATGGCGTCGAGGTAGTCCAGCGCCGCGTGCAGGCCAACGGCGCCGGCGACGTTCGGTGTGCCGGCCTCGAATTTGTGCGGAGCGACATTGAAGGTGGAATCGCGGTACTCGACCTTCAAAATCATCTCGCCACCCCCCTGATACGGTGGCATGGCCTCGAGCAGTTCGCGCCGGCCGTACAGCACGCCGATGCCGGTCGGCCCGCAGGTTTTGTGCCCGGAAAAGGCGAGGAAATCGCAGTCGATCGCCTGCACATCGACCGGTGCGTGGCCGGCGCTTTGGGCGGCATCCACCACGGTGACCACCCCTGCGGCACGGGCACGGGCGCAAATCTCGGCGACCGGGTTGACTGTGCCCATCGTGTTGGAAATATGCGTGAGCGAGAGCAGCCGGGCACGGGCGAGTTGCTCATCGAGCCACTGCAAATCAAGCTGCCCGTCGTCGCCGGTGATCTCGATGAAGTCGAGTTTTGCGCCGATCCGGTTGGCCAGAATTTGCCACGGCACGAGGTTGCTGTGGTGCTCCATCTCGGTGAGGAGAATCGTGTCGCCCTGGCGCAGGTTGTCTAGCGCCCAGGTGTTGGCGACGAGGTTCAGCCCCTCGGTGGTGCCGCGCGTGAAAATAATTTCCTCGCGGGAGCCGGCGTTGAGGTAGTCAGCGACTCGTTGGCGCGCGCCCTCGTACGCCTCGGTGGCGCGGTTGCTCAACTCGTGGATGCCACGGTGCACATTGGCGTTATCATGCTCGTAGTAGCGGCGAACCGCATCGATGACCTGTTGCGGCTTCTGGCTGCTTGCGGCGTTGTCGAGATAAACCAGCGGGTGGCTGTTGACGGTTTCGCGCAGGATCGGGAAGTCGTCACGGAGCGCTGTCCAATCGACTGATTCGTCGCGCTTGGCCAAGTTCGTTATTTCCGCGGGTGGGTTCATCACATCATGCCGAGTTCCAGCTTGGCTGCCTCGCTCATCATATCGTGATTCCAGGGCGGATCCCAGACGAGTTGCACGTCCACCTCGTCGACGCCCTCGATGCACAGCAGCCGGTTTTGTGCGTCCTGTTGCAGCACAGGCCCCATGCCGCAGCCGGGCGCGGTGAGCGTCATCTTCACATCGACGCGCCAGCCGCCGTCGAGCTGGGTTGGCGTGCTGTCGTACACGAGGCCAAGGTCAATGATGTTCACCGGGATCTCCGGGTCGTAAACCGTCTTGAGCTGCGTCTCGATCTGCTGCTTCAGGTCGTCCTCTGTTTCCGGGCGCTTGGTTTCCTCCGCCGGAGTCTTGACCGGCTCGAGGCCAAGCGCATCAGCATCGCTTCCTTCGATGCGAAACATGTTGCCGTTGACGATCACCGTGAACGTGCCGCCGAGCGTCTGGGTGATCTGCGCCGCCTCGCCCTTTTGCAGCGTCACCTTGTCGCCGGAAGGGACGATGGACGCCTCGACGTTGCGGCTGAGTTCGATGGGTTCGGCGGTGGTCATATTTAAGTGGGTTGTGCGACCGATGCAGCGGCGAGGGCCTTGATCCGGCTCACCATCGAGTGCAGCCCGTTGCGGCGGGTCGGGCTCAAATGCCGATCCAAGCCAAGCTTGGCGAATGTCGCCGTGCCGTCATCGGCCAAGATTTGTTCGGCAGTTTTTCCATTGTAAATCATCAATAAAATAGCAATCAACCCCTTGACGATGAAGGCGTCCGAGTCGGCGTGAATATCAAATGTCGAGTCGCTGGTCGGCAGCATTTTCAGCCAGACGGCCGCTTGGCAGCCGTGGACGCGGTTGTCCTCCACCATCTCGGACTCGTCGAGTGGCGGCAGTTTTTTGCCCAGCTCGATCAGGTAGGCAAAACGCTCCTCCCAGTCGCCGAGAAACTCGAAGTTCTCGATCAACTCATCGACGGTTGTGTCCAAAAATTTCGCCACGAGTCAGTCAAGTTGATGCTCCGCATCGAGCCGGTTCCACACCAGCGCGTCGAGTTCCTCGCGCACGGCTTCGTGTCGGACGCGCTCGACGATCTCGCCGGCGTACCCGTGCAACAGCATACGCCGCGCGGTGGGAGTATCGAGTCCGCGGGCACGCAGATAAAAAATCGCATTGTCATCCATCTCGCCGATCGTGGCACCGTGGGTGCACTTCACGTCGTCGGCATAAATCTCGAGTTGCGGTTTGGTGTTCGCCGTGGCGTCGTCGCTGAGCAGCAGGTTTTTGTTGGT
>JASLKI010000074.1 GCA_030747575.1 Verrucomicrobiota bacterium
CGTCAACTCGCATTTCCGTGATGGCTATCTGCGGGAGAATGCGATCTTCGCCTTCCTTAACCAGGCCGGCTCGCCTGCGCCGGAGACGATGTATATTTGGATCAAACGCAATGGCACGGACATGGGACTGTTCTCGTTCGTCGAACAGGTCGATGAGGAATTCCTTGGCCGCCACGGGTTCGATGCCAGTGGCGCGCTTTACAAAGCTATCAACGTCCCGGCGACGCTCTCGCCGACGGTCAACACTGGCCTCTACCGCAAGTTATTGCGAAAAGATGAACCCTACACCGACCTCATCGACTTCACGTCAAACATCAACATTGCCAACCCTCATCGCTTTGCATTCGTCGCCGACGAGGTGAATTTGCCGAACTACATCAACGTGATGGCAGCGATGGCGGTGGCGAGTAATCATGACCAGCTGACGAAAAATTATTATCTCTACCGTGACCCTCACCGGCAGGAGTGGTTCCGCCTGCCGTGGGATGGTGACTCGGCCCTGCATAACCGGACGCATGAGAACTGGACCAGCCCGCTCTACGGCGACGCGAAGCACACCCAGGAACTGCGCAACAACGCGCCCAACCCGGAGTGGCAGAACCACCTGCACAGTGCCATTCTCGACAACCCGATCACCCGCGAGATGTATATGCGCAGGGTGCGGACGCTGGCCGACCGCTACCTCGCGATCCCGAAAGAACGAGCCTCTACCGTCATCGTCTCGGGTGAAGTTGGGGCGACCAGCGCGTTCTACCACGTCCCGACAGACAACTCACTCGACGCAAGCTGGTACAAGCTAGGCTTCGACCCGGGGGCAGAGGGTTGGGCGAGCGGCGACTTTGGCTTTGGCTACGAAAATTCTGCAAGTGGCTACGCCGATCTCATCTCGACTCGAGTGAAACCGAGCGATACCGCTGAGAATGCGAGGTCGATCTACACGCGTATGAATTTTAACGTCGACGACCCCGACGCAATCACTGGCCTGATTCTGCAGATGAAGTACGATGACGGCTTCGTCGCCTACCTGAACGGAACCGAGGTCATGCGAGCCAATATCAAAGGCGCAGCGCGGTTCGATTCGTCGGCGATGAGCAACCATCCTAATTCGCATGCATTGAAATTCGAAGACTTCACCCTGCCGGGCGCGGCACTGGTCGCCGGGATCAACGTGCTCGCCGTCCATGCGGTCAATCAATCGGCCAACAGCAGCGATATGCTTGTCATTCCGCAACTGGTCAACGGTGCGAGCGACGGCAGCTACTTTGAAAACCTTCTCAACGGCTTCGCTGCGCAGATTTCCACCGACGCCGCGCGCGACCAGCGCCTCTGGGCCGCCAAGGGCATCACCAGCTTGAGTTCGATCCTGTCAGGCATCCTCAATAACTTTTTACCAAACCGGCGCGTTCAGCTGTTCGAAACCTACAGCTCGACCGGAAGCGGACTTATCCCCGAATCCGAGCCCTCGGATCCCGTAGTGAATTTCGGATCAGTCGAATACAACCCCGCTTCTGGAAACCAGGACGAAGAGTTCATCGAGATCGTCAATGCCAACAACTACGCCGTCGACCTAAGCGGATGGAGGGTCGAGGGCGGGATTGATTTCACCTTCCCTCCCGGCGCCGTCATTCCCGCGGGTGATACCGACCCGGTACGCGGTAAATGTTTCCTCACCCCGGATGTTGCAGCGTTCCGGAGCCGTGCCAGCTCGCCAACCGGCGGCGAGTCACGACTCGTGATCGGGAATTACTCCGGCCACCTCGCCAACACCGGTGAAATACTGACGCTGTTTGATGCGAACAGACGCACGGTGGCGACAACAACCACGCCCACAAACCTGAGCGACACACAGCAGTTTCTCATCGTCAGCGAAATCATGTACCACCCGTCAGGCAAAGGTGGCGGTAAGGAGTTTATCGAGGTTATGAACACAAGCGAATCCGTGACGCTCGACTTGGGTGGCGTGAGTTTTACCCGTGGGATCGAGTTCAGCTTCGCGTCCGGGACGAGGCTTGTACCGGGCGGGCGAGTCGTCGTAACGCAATCCCAGTTCGAAAACGGCACCGCGCTTGGCAACGGCGGCGAAACGATCAAGATCGAGGACGCGAACAACTCGACGGTGACGGAGTTCACCTTCGATGATACTGCGCCTTGGCCAACTGCCCCGGATGGCGGCGGACCGAGCCTCATCTTGATCCAACCTGAGATACGGCCAAACCCTAGCATTACTACTAACTGGCGCAGCAGCGCATATAATGAAGGCAATCCTGGCACTTCCGACGCGATCCCGTTCGGCGGCGAGGATCCAATCGCCTACGCCCTTGTCGATTCGCCTCGAATAATCTCCACCGGAGATGGAACAATCCTATACAGCTACACCCGCCGGGCTGGTACGGATTCGGTCAGGCTCACGGTTGAGTGGTCAGAGAACTTGTTAAGCTGGGAAACCGCCGAGGATGCCGGAGCCTACACCATTGCCGATTTTGAGGCTGGGACAGTACGCGAATTCCTGAAATTCCCTCCGGGAACCTGTGGGTTTGCTCGCTTGAAAGCCACCGTTACCCCCTAGAGCCAGTCTGAAAAATCAGAAAGCATGAGCAATCAGGCTGATCTTGGGAAATATTTACGAACTTTTTTCAAAAGCTACCCAGCGCTTGGCCAAGCGATTGCGTGCTAAAAAGTGATGATTCAATCGCGATGGGATGAACAGCATTTTATCGCCGTTTATTTCCCTTCAGCTTTCAAGTCTCTCGCCCTCTTGGCTCCATGTTTGTAGAGAAGGGCGGCGGTTTCTTCATCTCCAAACCTATCCAACGCTGTTAAGCCTTCATCATCTATCGCATTCACATCCGCACCGGCAGCCAACTGTTGTTTGATGGCTTCGATGTCTCCGTCTCTGGTAGCAGCCATCAGCGCACGATTAGCCTCTTGTTTTTCTGCTTCAGCGTCCTGCGCCGGTTGTGCAGCTTTGGCAACGGGTTTAATGGGCTTAATGGGTTCAACGGGTTCAACGGGTTTCGCTTCTGGTGGAGGAGACGACAGCTGCACTGGTGCTTCTGAAGCTGGTTCAGCGGGTTGTGCTTCCGGCGGAGACGACTGCTGCGTCTCACCACATCCCACCAACACCGCGGCTGCGATTGTTGTGATTAGTATGTGTTTCATAACTCGCCCAAAGTTCAGCTTAATTGTTTATTGATTGCAATTTATTTATCAAGCGGCAAAAGCTCTTAAAAATGGAGCTTTCGGTGCTAAAAAGTAACCAATGAGCTGCGAAAGTTTGAGATTAATGGGTAAAAGTAAAACTTTCGGCGCAGGGGGACGAAGCGCAGCGAAAATAAACACTCCATTTGTTGTTATTTGTACTTGTCCTGCAAGTCCAACGCACAAGCTTGATCAAAACTTAAGTCGATATTATTTACTTTAGCCTTAAGTAAACCTTGCATGACCATATTAACATTTCCGCCAGCAAGATAATGCGTACTAAGATCATCAACGGAAACATTGAATCCCGACTTAATAAGTGTGATTCGAGTATCAACTATTGTCCTAACTGGAATCCTTCTTAGTTGTAGTGCAATTAATTCCATGAAGGTTACCCGAGCCCCTGAAGCAAATGCTCTCAGCCACGTCGCCCCGGAGCTCATGACAACGATCATGAGGATCAAAAAAATTAGGGCAAAAATCCCAAATACGATTAATTGTGGTGTCATAGCAAACAAACCGTTACCCCGCTGAGCGCAGTTTTCAAGCCGTTTTAAACCTTTCATTGTACTCAATCACCTGCGCCCACATCCCGGCCGCTAGATTTGTCAGATGTTGTTTGTATTTATCAGACATAAAATAAACAGAGAGCTTTTCGAGCTATCAGGATTGCCTGATGAGTAGTAGTAGTTTCCGTTTTGACAGCCCACCAGAAGCACGGCTGCGATTGTTATGAGTAGGAGGTTTTTTATTCTAAGTTATTCTTCTTCAATCTTCACCCTATAGAATGTGCTATCTTTTATCTCCGCTTCTAGTTCGATTCTCAATTCTTGTGGCCACTGATATTCTTTTGGTAGTGGCTCTGATAGTTTAACCTTACTCCACTTCTTCATATCTTTAGATTCCTCAACTGATAAT
>JASLKI010000075.1 GCA_030747575.1 Verrucomicrobiota bacterium
GGAGCCACTGGCCTTCCGGACAAGGTTGAGCCGGGCGATTTCAAGCAGGGCACTGAGGATGTGGACTTGTCGACCGCCAAAAACGTCAAGTGGGCTGCCAAGCTCGGCACGCAGAGTTACGGCAACACCACTGTCTCGAACGGCAGAATTTTCATCGGCACCAACAACGACTCGATGCGTGACCCGAAGCATCCCGGCGACCGAAGCATCCTGTTGTGTCTTGATGAAAAGAGCGGCGACTTTCTCTGGCAACTGGTCATCCCCAAGCTCAAATCCGGCAAAGTGAACGATTGGGAAAGTCTCGGCTTACTCTCGTCGCCGACGGTGGTCGACAACCGGCTTTACGTCGTCAGCAGCCGTTGCGAAGTGCTCTGCGTCGATGTGGCCGGCTTGTCCAACGGCAACGACGGCCCGTACAAAGACGAGGCTGTTTACGTGCACCTCGACACCGGCAAGCCGCCAGCCAAGCTTGGCCCGAAAGACGGCGACATCATTTGGCGTTACGACATGATGGACGAGTTGGGCGTGTTCCCTCACAACGCCTCGAACTGCTCGATCATCGTGGTGGGCGACATGGTTTACGCCTGCACATCCAACGGCCAGGACTGGACGCACTCGAACGTGCCGTCCCCACTCTCGCCGAGTTTCATCGCGCTTGACGCCAAAACCGGTGAGTTGAAGGGCGAGGACGACGCCGGTATTGGCCCAAACATTTTTCACGGCCAATGGAGTTCGCCCTCGTACGGCGTGGTGAACGGGCAGGGCCAACTGTTCTTCGGCGGAGGCGATGGTATTTGTTACGCCTTCAACCCCAAGCCGGTTTACGACGAGGATGAGGATCTCGATTTTCTGCGCAAGGTTTGGTGGTTCGACGCCAATCCGCCCGAGTACAAAAGGGACGAGGAGGGCAAGGAGATCAAGTACCCGGCTGCCGAGGGGCCGAGCGAGATCAACGCCACGCCGGTTTTTTACAACAACCGCGTTTATATCGCGACGGGGCAGGATCCCGAACACGGCGAGGGCGTCGGCCATCTCGTTTGCCTCGACCCCACGAAGAAGGGCGACATCACTAAGAGCGGCACGATCTGGTCGTACAAGGGCATTAAGCGCAGCATCTCCACCGTGTCGATCGACCCCGGGAATGGGCTTTTGTTCGTCAGTGATTTCTCCGGCTATGTGCATTGCCTCGACGCCGGCACCGGCAAATTGCACTGGGTTTACGACATGAAAGCGCACATGTGGGGCTCGACGTTTGTGGCGGATGGCAAGGTGTACGTCGGTGACGAGGACGGCGATTTTGTCGTGCTGGCTTCCGACAAAAAAATGACGTTGCTGAGCGAGACCTACTTCCCGGCACCGATCTATTCCACGCCGATCGTGGCCAACGGCGTGTTGTACGTCGCAACGCAATCACACCTTTACGCGCTGTACGACGAGGCCCGTGCCAAGGCTGCCACGGATCAAAAGAAGGCCAAGTAACAAGCACTTAGCCAATCGCATCTCATGAAAAAAGTTGTTTACGGTTTGCTCATTTTGTTGGCCGTCATCCATCAGGACGTTTGGTGGTGGGACAACGGCGAATTGGTGTTTGGCTTCATGCCGCTTGGCCTGTTTTATCACTCGCTGTATTCGTGCATGGCAGCTGGCGTGTGGGCAATGGCCGTCAAATGGGCTTGGCCAAGCGACATCGAGCTGTGGGCCGAGTCTGGTGACGAGGCGGGAGGGGAGCAATGAGCAGTATCACTCCGTTGATCGCGCTTGGGCAAGTGACCGAGCCGCTATCGCGCACGCCGCTGGTGATCATCGGCATTTATATGTGCGTGTTGTTTGGGCTGGGCTGGATTTCTAGCCGGCTGTTTCGCGGTTCGAGCAAGGACTTCTTCGTCGCGAGCCATTCGATCGGGCCGTTCATGCTGCTGATGAGCGTGTTCGGCACGACGATGACCGCCTTCGCGCTGGTCGGTTCCACCGGCAAGGCGTTCAGCTTGGGCATCGGCGTGTACGGGTTGATGGCCTCGAGTTCGGGGTTGATTCACGCCGCCTGTTTTTTTCTCGTCGGCATTCGCATGTGGAGTTTCGGCAAAAAATACGGCTACGTGACACAGATCCAGTTTTTCCGCGACCGCTTCGAGTCGAAGGGTCTCGGCTATCTGCTGTTCCCGATTTTGGCCGGGCTGATTATTCCGTATCTGCTGGTCGGCTTGATCGGCGCGGGGACGTACATCGGCGGTGTGACGCGCGGAATGTTCCCGGGGACGTTCGCTGATGGAGCGGTGCCGGGTTGGCTGACCGGCTTGGTGATCTGCTCGGTCGTCCTGTTTTACGTCTTCTCCGGCGGGGTGCGATCCGCCGTCTGGGCGAACACGTTCCAGACGATTGTCTTCATGATCATGGGCCTCGTCGGCTTCATCGTGATCGCCAAGGGCATCGGCGGATTGGCCGAGGCCTCCGAATTGACCAGGCAACACGCCCCGGAGAAACTCGTCCGTGAGGGGTTGATGACGCCGGCGCATTTCATGAGCTACATGCTGGTGCCGTTGAGCGTCGGGATGTTCCCGCACCTATTCCAGCATTGGCTGACGGCCAAGAGCGCGAAGTCATTCCGGCTGACGGTCATCGCCCATCCGCTCTGCATCATGATCGTCTGGGTGCCGTGCATCCTGATCGGCATCTGGGGCGCAGGGCTGTTCGCTGATGGCAGCTTGTTCGTGCCAAAGCTGCCCAACGGCGAGCCCAATGCCAACGCAGTATTGAGCATGATGGTAAAAAAATTCATGGTCAACCCGGTGTTGATCGGGCTGTTCTCCGCCGGCGTGCTGGCGGCGATCATGAGTTCGCTCGACTCGCAGTTCGTCTGCGTCGGCAGTATGTTTACCAACGACTTTGCCTTGCCGCTGTTCGGCAGCGAACGGTTCAGTGACACGCAAAAAGTTTGGCTCGGTCGCGGCTTCATCGTGTTCATTGTCGTGATCACGTACGTGATTTCCATATTCAAGCCGATGAGCGTTTTCAATCTTGGCATCTGGTGCTTCAGCGGTTTTTCAGCATTGTTCCCAATCGCGTTTGCCGCCGTTTACTGGAAGCGGGTTACAACGGCGGGCGTGTTTGCCAGCGTGATTGCGACAGCGGTGACGTGGGCGCTGTTCATCCACGACGCGCTTGGCCGCGCTGCCGGCGAGCAGTGGTTTGGCGTGAAGGCACACGGCGAGTACCTCATCGCGGGCGTGATGCCGGTGGCATTCATTTGTCTCGCATCGGTGGTGGCACTGGTTGGCGTGTCGCTGGCAACCAAGCCGCCCACCAGTGAGACGATCGACAAGTTTTTCCCGGTCAAGGGCTGAGCCGCCTACCGCGCTTGGCCAAGCCCAACACTGACTTAACATTTTTTATGGCTGATTTGGACACACAAATTCAGGAGGCACGTGCCGCGATCGATGCGCATGTGGCGGAGATTGTGCAGTGGCATTTCTCGCCAGAAACGGGCTGTCCGTTCTGGCTGGATTGGGCCAGGGACGCGGGCTGGGATCCGGCGGCGGAGGTGAAGTGCCTCGACGATTTGCTGGCGAAGTTCCCGAATTTTCAGGACGAATGGCTGCGCGACAAGCAGCCGGAAGTGTGGGTACCAAAGGCATTTTTAGGGAAGCCGTTCAATATTTTCGAAACCGGCGGCACCACGGGGATGCCCAAGCAACGCATCGGCTGGAATGATTACAAGGTGGATTACAGCGAGTTTTCTGACACACTGGATGACGCCGCTTTTCCTCGAGATCACTACTGGCTGATGGTCGGCCCCACGGGGCCGCGACGGCTGCGGCTTTCCATCGAACACTTGGCCAATGTGCGTGGGTGCTCGTGTTATTTTGTGGATCTCGATCCGCGCTGGGTCAAGCGACTCATCAGCGAAAAGCAGTTCGACCAAGCCAAGGCGTATATGGAACATGTGGTTGACCAAGCCACGACGATTATGAAAAACCGCAGCGTGAGCGCGCTGTTCACCACACCGAAGTTGTTGGAGAGCATCGCCGAGCGTTATGAGAACGAAGGCAGCAGTTTGTACGAGGCAGGCATCCGAGGCGTGTTCTGTGGCGGCACCACGATGGATCCGCAGTACACGCGCTTCCTGTGCGAGGAGTTGTTGGAAAATAAAATTGGTTTCGTACCCACTTACGGCAACACGCTGATGGGCTTGGCCAAGCACAAGCCGCTCACTGCTGAGGATAAATATTCCATCACCTATTACGCGCCGCAGCCGCGCGCCTTGATGCGTGTCCTGAATCCGGAAACCGGCGCACCGGTCGAGTATGGCGAGTGGGGTCGCGTCGAGTTAACCACGCTGACGAAGGAATTTTTCATGCCGCGCTTCCTCGAACGCGATGAAGCGATCCGCCGCGAACCCATCGAGCAATACCCATGGGACGGCGTGGCCGAAGTGCGCCCTTTCGGCGCGTTGACAAAAAAAATTGTTGAAGGTGTTTACTAATTGACATGGAATTTAGAGCATTATTGATTCCGTTTGTTCACCTTCTCCTTGGGGGAGAAGGAATTAAACAACACGCGCTTGGCCAAGCTCCCTCTCCCTCAGGGAGATGGAGAATGCAATTATTAAGGCAACTATAAATTTAATAAAAAAGTTATGATTAATATTCCTGTTTTACGCTGGGGCGAACCGTACGAAAGCCTCGAGACCGATGAGGTCATCCACCATCGCACCGGCGAAGTGCTCGCATCTGTGGGTCAAGCCAATCCTGGGCTGCTCGCGCGCGACATGCGCAAAGCCGCCCGTGCCCGCGAGGCGTTGCGCGAGATTCCCATCAAGGATCTTATCGAGATGATGAAAAAGGCCGGCGACCTCTATCTTAACGCCACGCTGCCGCTCGGCGACGGCGAGCAAACGCCCGATGATTTCGCGCGGCAACAATCCGCCTCCACCGGTTTGCCTGAGCATATGTGCAAATTTAACATGGAAAAAAATCATTTCGTGTTGAACCACATGGACCAAATTTTCGACGCCCTTACGCGCGGGCTGGATCTGGAGATTCTCCAGCGCGGCTTCGGCGTGGAGGAACGTGGCGTGCCGGTAAGTTATCAGGCGCAGTCGCCCGTACTCGGCATGGTGCTGCCGAGCAATTCGCCCGGTGTGCACACACTGTGGATGCCCGTCATCCCGATGCAGATCGGTCTTGTGCTCAAACCTGGCCCGCAGGAGCCGTGGACGCCTTACCGTATGTTCGCCGCCTTCACCTAGGCGGGCG
Source organism: Verrucomicrobiota bacterium (assembly GCA_030747575.1). Taxonomy (GTDB): domain Bacteria; phylum Verrucomicrobiota; class Verrucomicrobiia; order Limisphaerales; family UBA1096; genus UBA1096. The sequence continues at coordinate 5,253 of JASLKI010000075.1, forward strand.
TGCCCAAGGAAGCCATAGGCATTTATCCCGGCGGCGGTGACATGGGCGCGGAGACGGTTTCGCGCTGCGGGCGCGTGATGATTTTCGGCAGCACGCAAACGGTCAAAAATTATTCCGGCAACGAGCAGGTGCAAGTGCACGGCCCGGGCTACAGCAAAATTTTGTTGGGTGACGACGTGGTGGATCAATGGGAGGACTATCTCGATCTCATGGCCGACAGCATTTACAAAAACAGCGGACGTGGCTGTATTAACTGCTCTGGCGTGTGGGCCTCGCGCCACACAGAGGAAATCGCCGAGGCCCTCGCCGAGCGCATTGGCCCGTACGAGGTGAAAGATCCAACTGACCCAGAGGCCGGCCTCGCCGCCTTCACTGTGCCTGGCCAAGCCGAAGCGGTTTGGGGCATGATCGAGGAAGGCTGCCAGGAGGCCGGCACGACGCATGTCACGGCCAAGCATGGCGCGCGCCTTGAGCAAATGGAGCGCTGCGATTACATCCGGCCGACCATTCTCCACTGCGATTCGCCCGACCTCAAAATGGCGAATACCGAGTACATGTTCCCTTTCACCAGCGTGGTTAAATGCCCGCAGGAACAGATGATCGAAAAAATAGGTGGCACCCTCGTTGCCTCTGCCATCACCGGTGACGAGGCATGGGCCGCGCAACTCACTGATGCGACCAACATCGACCGCCTAAATATCGGCCCACTGCCTACCATAGCGCTCAACTGGCTCCAGCCGCACGAGGGCAGCATCGTTGATTTTCTTTTCCGGGCTCGCGCTTACCAAACTCCAGACGAACGGCTAAAAGCGCTCAGTGCTCGGTAACCAAAGGCTTGGGGAAGGACAAAAATTTATAAAACACATTATAAATTGAATTCCCAATGCTTCAAGTCAGCTCACTGACAAAAGTTTTCCGTCTCGCCTGCAGCAAGAGGGCGAGGGGGGAGCGTGATCCTCGTGAAAGGGGGCGGCGATTTCACGCGATTGACGGCATCGAGTTTGGTGTGCGGCGCGGCCTGGTGCTTGGGCTGCTTGGCCAAAACGGAGCTGGGAAAACCACGTTGCTTCGCATTCTCTCCACCTCGCTGAAGCCCACCTCGGGTGTCGTTTTATGTGATGGCGAAGACCTCACAAAAAACCCGCTGGAGATCCGGAAGCGCATCGGGTTCGTCTCCGGCAACACGGGGCTTTACGGCCGGTTGACCGCCCGCGAGATGCTGCGCTATTACGGCAAGCTGCATGGCATGGCCGCCGCCGCGCTCGACGAGCGCATCGGATCGCTGGCGTGTAAGCTGGACATGGATTGGTTCCTCGACCAGCGGAACGAAACGCTTTCCTCCGGCATGCGCCAAAAGGTGTCCATCGCACGGGCGTTGATTCATGACCCGGAAATTCTGCTTTTCGATGAGTTGACCACAGGTCTCGACGTGGCTGCCTCGGAGTCGGTGCTGACGGTCGTGGCTGCCTGCAAAAGAGAGGGGCGGACGGTTCTGTTTTCCACCCACCACATGGACGAGGTGGATCAGTTGTGCGACAGCGTGGTCATCATCCACGAGGGCAAACTCTGCTTCGAGGGTGGCGTCGATGCGATGCGTTCGCAAACCGGTGAGTCGTTTTTGGACAAGGCGTTTCTCAGGCTCATCAAGCCAAAAACAGAGGGATCGACAACATGAAGGCTGGATTCCAAACCGTTTTTTTCAAGGAGATGAAGGATGTCCTGCGGGATCGTAAAACCCTGCTGTTGATGATCGTTCTTCCGATCGTGGTCGTTCCGCTGTTGCTGAATTTGTTGATCGGGTTCGTGATAAAGAAGGAACAGGAAGCCAAAACAGAAGTTCTGGAGTATGTCGTCTTTGGGGATGAGTTTGCCCCGGAGTTGGCCAAGACTTTCGAGGCGGCGAATGGTTTCAAAAAAGTCACGCTTGGCTCCCCGGACGAGTTGGTTGTGGCTATTCGGGAGGACAGGATCGACTTTGGCCTTGTGATCCCGGAGAAGACCGCGGCCCAGTTGAGCGGTCAGGAACAGGCGTCGATCGAGTTGCATTTTGACAATGCGTCGATGGGCAGTAAGGTAGAGGATCGAGTGCAGGACTTGGTGGAGAAATTCAACGATGGGTTGACCACGGCCCGCTTGGCCAAGCTTGGCGTGTTGCCGGGGCAAAAACAGAAATCTCTACTTGAGCCTGTACGCCTGCGTAAACAGGGGACGGGCAAAATCCGCGAAGTTATCGGTGACCGCATTGGCGGGATGGTGCCTTATTTTTTCATCGCGTTTTGTTTCATGGGTGTGGTGTATCCCGCTATTCACCTCGGTGCCGGCGAGAAGGAACGAGGCACGCTGGAGACGCTGCTGCTGGCGCCGATCCCGCGGCACCAGGTTGTGCTGGGAAAATTCCTGGCTGTTTTTTGCGGCGGCATCATCGCAGTGCTGCTGAACCTGGCGAGCCTCGGGACATGGCTGGCCATCAAGGCAGGGGAGTTGCGCGGGATCATAGGGACGCTCATCGGGTCGATTGACTTGCTGGATTTGGTGCTGCTGGCGCTGATGCTGATTCCGGTCGCGGCCATATTCGCCGCCTTGCTGCTGAGTATCTCCATTTTTGCGCGTAACTCCGCCGAGGCCTCCACGCTGATTTCCCCGTTCGGCATCGTGCTGATCGTCCCGGCCGCGCTTGCCATGTTGCCAGGCGTGGAACTGAACTGGTTTTGGGCGTGGGTGCCGGTCACCAACATTTCGCTGGCAATGAAGGAACTGCTCAAGGGCACGATGGACTACACCATGCTGGTGGCCATTCTCACCTCCAGCACCCTGATCGCAGGCGGGTTGCTGTTTTTCTGCGCGAAATGGTTCAACCGCGAGAGCGTGCTCTTCCGCATGTAACCCCGCTTGGCCAAGCGCTGGCTTCAGACTTCGAACGATTCGTTCAGCTCCGGCACGGTGACGTCTGCGCTTGGCTTGAGTTGGCGCAGGGTGTCGGCGAAGGCCAGGCTCGAGTCTTCCTCGCCGTGGACGACGAAGATTTTATTTATGTCGCCGGTGAGGTTTTTTACGTAGTCGGCCAGCTCGCTTTTGTCGGCGTGGCCGGAGAAGCCGTCGAAGCTCTCGATTTTGGCTTTCACTTTGTGCGGCTCCCCGAAGATGTAAACCGGGTCGATGCCGGCGCGGATCACCGAGCCGAGCGTGTTGTAGGCGCAGTAGCCGACGAACAGGATGAGGTCATTCGGGTCACTGATGTTGTTCTTCAAGTGATGCCGGATACGACCCGCTTCGCACATGCCGCTTGAGCTGATGATGATCGCCGGGCCGTCGAGGCTGTTGAGCTTGATAGACTCAGACGCCTTGCGGATGTACGTCAGGTTGTCCATGCCGAACGGGTTCTCCTTCTCGCGCAGGAAGGTGTAAATGTCGCTGTTGAAACACTCGGGGTGCAGGCGGAAAACCTCGGTAGCGTTCACGCTGAGCGGACTGTCCACGTAGATCGGGAAGGCTGGCAGCCGACCGGCCTCGACGAGCTGGTGCAGCGTGTAAACGAGTAGTTGCGTACGGCCCACCGAGAACGCCGGGATGATCACCTTGCCGCCGTTGTTCAGTGTACCGGCGAGCAGCGCTTCGATTTCGTCCGACAAGCCGGACTGGGCCGTGTGCTCGCGGTTGCCGTAGGTGCTTTCGACGAGCAACACGTCGACGTCCTCGACCGGTTTAGGGTCGCGCAGGATGGCATGGTCGCCGCGGCCGATGTCGCCACTGAACAGCAGCCGGCGTTTCGTGCCGCCCTCGTCGATGTCGAGGATGACTTGAGCCGAGCCAAGGATGTGCCCGGCGTCGCGGAAGGTCAGCGTCACGCCGTTGGCCACCGGGATCGGCCGCTCATAGCCAAGCGAGACGAACTGCCGCACCGCGCCCTCGGCGTCTTCCGGCAAATACAGCGGCTCGACAGGTGGCAGGCCCTTCTTTTTGTGCTTCTTCGAGACGTACGCTGCGTCGGAGACCTGAATTCGCGCTGAGTCCTCGAGCATGATCGCCGCGAGATCGCGCGTGGCGAACGTGCAGTAAACATTCCCCTCAAAACCCTGCTTGTGGAGGTTGGGCAGGTTGCCAATGTGGTCGATGTGCGCGTGGCTCAGGATGACGGCGTCCACCGACTTGGGGTCGAACGGAAACTGCTGGTTGCGATCGATCGATTCCTGCCGCTTGCCCTGATACAGGCCACAGTCGAGCAACAGCCGCGCGCCGTTGACCTCGAGCAAATGCCGGGAACCGGTCGTCGTCCGGACCGCGCCATGGAAGGAGAGCTTCATGCGGGGAGCTTGGCCAAGCGCTTGGCCGGGGGAAAGCAAAACTTGGCCAGGCGTGAATTTTCGGCTGTGAACAAAATAAACTGGTTCAATGTCGCGCTTGGCCTGACACTGGCTTTGGCCACGCCTGGCGTGTGTAGGGAATGAAAGCCAAGATTGTCATCACACCCAAGAAAGCCGTGCTCGATCCGCAGGGCAAGACGGTGCAGACCGCGCTGGAGCAGATGGGATACGACGGTGTTAAGGCCGTTCACGTCGGCAAATACCTCGAGATCGAACTGGAGGGCGACGCCGAGGCGTGGCGGCCGAAGATCGACGAGGCGTGCCACAAGCTGCTCAGCAATCCGGTGATTGAGGACTACCACTTCACCATCGAGTAACCCAGGATGCGCTTCGCTGTCCTCCAGTTTCCCGGCTCGAATTGCGATCAGGACTGCGTCCACGTGCTGGGTAACGTCCTCGGGCAGGATGCCGATTACCTCTGGCATAAGGAGGAATCGATCGCTAATGCAGATGCCGTGGTGGTGCCCGGGGGCTTCAGCTACGGCGACTATTTGCGCACCGGCTCAATCGCTCAGTTCAGCCCGGTGATGAATGCCGTTAAGGCGTTCGCCAACACCGGCGGCCTGGTTATCGGCATCTGCAACGGCTTCCAGATTTTGTGCGAAACCGGCCTGCTGCCGGGGGCGTTGGTGCGGAACCGCTCACTGCAGTTTCGATGTGAGACCATTTTCCTCAAGATCCCAACCGCTGACTCGCCGTTCACCAGCGAGGTGCCGGAAGGCAGGCTGTTGCGCGTGCCGATCGCCCACGGGGAGGGCTGTTACTTTGCCGACGATGAGACCTTGGCTACGCTGCAGGCGAACCACCAAATCCTTTTTCAATACGCCACCCAGACCGGCGAGTTGACTGATGAGGCGAACCCGAATGGTTCGCTGCTTAACATCGCCGGCATTTGCAACGAAGGCCGCAACGTCTGCGGCATGATGCCTCACCCGGAACGGGCCAGCGAAAACGTTCTTGGCGCGGACGACGGCCGCCGGGTTTTCGAGAGCATGCTCCGCCATCTAGAGGCCAAGACCGGTGTTGGCCAAGCTGCAACTGCTGAAGTTTGAGCCCGACTCGCTGGTTTTTTTAGGTTGCTTTAGGGGTAAATCGGGATAGATTTCGCGCTCAGCGATCCGTGGCATCCCCCTCCCATCCCAGCCGCGGGTCGTCGGCCGTCGGCAACCTCCACACCCATCCCCTGCCGGCGGCCACTTTTTTTAGCCCAGCTTGGCCAGGGGCAAATCATCATCGTCCACGCTGTCAAGGTGACGGAATCCGGGCCGCATAACTCCGAGCCACACGCCTACGCCCAGCAGCGTGCCGGTGATTGAGTCCCAAATAAAATGCTGCTTGGTGGTCATCACGCTGATGCACAGTCCAAGCCAGGCAGGCCATAACAGGCACACCGCCCAATTCCATTTGCGCTGCCGCCACCAGCGCGACAACGCCACGGCAATAATGAAACTTTGCGCGATGTGCAGGCACGGCCAGGCATTGAAAGGCTCGTCGAGGGAGTGGAACGCCTCGTAAACAAAGCCGTAGATTCCCTCCATCTCGCCCAACTGCCAGCGCATGTTGATGTGTGCCGGCAACACGGCGAAGATCGGGTAGGCGATCCAGCTCGACACCGCCCAGGCCTGAGCCATCACCAGCGACTCGGCCCGGCCCCTGTCATTTTTTTGCGCTGCAAAAAATGCGAAGTAGTAGCCAAAAAGCGTGAGGTAAAACCAGATCGTCCAGTCGATGGCCGGGATTTTGTAGTCGAGGAAGCGGCCTTCGCTGTCGCGAAAAAACGACTTCGGATCCCACACCGTGCGATCGTCCTGCTGGGAAACCTTGAGCGTGTCCCGCTGGTCGATGTCTTCCGCGCTGATCGGTGTGTGATCCGCCCAAGCCGCCATTCGGTTAATGACAATGTACGGGCTGATGAGCAGCATCACCCAGAACAACAGCAGCGCCGGGAATAGCATCCCGTTGGCCTTGTGGCGCAACTGCCAAACCGGCCGCCAAAGCCGCCAAAACCGTGCCCCGAACGGGATGGTTGATCGATCGGCCATTGGCGATTCAGCGCTTGGTCAAGCGACCTGCTTCGCGTTGGCCGCTGCCTTTTTGGCCTTGGCCGCCGAGTTCTTCGCGCATTGCTTGGCCAAGCGACTTCAGCTTGGCCAACACCTTCGGATGCTGGGCCTTCACGTCCGTCGTTTCGCCGACGTCCTTCTCGAGATTGAACAACGACAGGCCGATCTTGGTCTGGGTGTAAGCCGTTGGGATGCCGCCCTTGCCGCCGGGCCGGCCGGCCATGGTCCGGTAGCCGTGCGGAAAGTGGAGCTTCCATTTGCCGGAGCGAACGGCCTGCAACTGTTTACCATAATAAAAATAGTACGCCTCCTGCGGGCTTTGGTCGCTGGTGCCCTTGACGAGGTTCACAATGCTTTTGCCGTCGATTTTATGGTGCGGCAGCTTGGCCCCGATCAACTCGGAGACGGTCGGCAAAATGTCGATGGTCATCGCCGGCGTGTTGCAGACGCTGCCAGCCGGGATGGTGCCGGGCCACCACATCAGGGTGCTCTCGCGGCAGCCGCCGTCGAACATCGTTCCCTTGCCCTCCCGCAGCGGCGCGGCTGAGCCGGCGTGGTCGCCGTAGCTGAGCCATGGGCCGTTGTCGGCGGTGAAGATGACGAGCGTGTTTTTATCGAGCTTGTTTTTGCGGAGCGTGTCGAGGATTCGGCCGACACTCCAGTCCACCTCCATCATCACGTCGCCGAACAGGCCCGCGCCGCTCTTGCCCTTGAACTTTTCGGAAACATACAGTGGCACGTGCACCATCGAGTGCGGCACGTAGAGGAAGAATGGGTTGTCCTTGTTCTTCTCGATGAACGAAACGGCGCGCTCGGTGTATTGCGTAGTGAGCTGTTCCTGTTCCTTTCCGGATACTTGTGCGTTGACGACGACGTTCCTGTCGATTAGCGGCAGATGCGGCCAGCGTTTGAGGCGCTCCTCCATTGGCAGATGCAACACTCCGGGATGGTAAGGCCACATGTCGTTCGAGTACGGCAAACCGAAGTAGTCGTCAAACCCGTGTTGCATCGGCAGGAATTGTTTGTGGTGGCCAAGGTGCCATTTACCGTAGATTGCAGTGGCGTAATCCTTCTGTTTACAGACCTCTGCAAGCGTCAATTCGTCGGCGTTGATGCCGTGCCTGGCGCCGGGTCCCAACGCGCCGAAGATGCCAACCCGAACGTTGTAGCAGCCGGTCAGCAACCCCGCCCGCGAGGCACTGCACACGGCTTGGGTTACATAAAAGTCGGTGAACTTGCGCCCCTCCTTGGCCATGCGGTCGAGGTGGGGCGTGGGATACGCCTCGGCCCCGAACGGGCCAATGTCCGCGTAGCCCATGTCGTCGATAAAAATGACAACGACATTCGGGGGTTGCTTGTCGTCGGCAGAAACCTGGTTCGGTGAGATTTGTCCAAGCGCCAATGCGCTGATCAACCCGCTCAATAGAGGAGTTCGGATAAGAGAATTCATAGATGGCGGAGAGAGTTCCGCAAAAACAGCCGCTTGGCCAGCCGTTTTCAGTTTCGCCAAGCGCGCGGTCAATTGGCCTGTTTACGGTAATGCGCCTCGAGGCGCCGGGTCATTTCAGCCTTGTCAGGGCGGGGCCGTTCACGCACCGGCAGCGCCTGGCCATCTTCTCGGCCAAACTCGTCGAGCGTGCGAAATCTGGGTTTGGTGTCCCCCGTCTCTTGCTGCCACTTGGCCAAGGCGGTGCGGAACCGTTTAAGCCGCCTGGCTTGTGCGGGGTCACTGGCGAGGTTCTCCAACTCGAACGGATCGGATTGTGTGTCGTACAACTCCTCCTTGGCCCTCGGCTGGATGAAGGTGTTTTTTTGTGCATCGACAAGTCTGCCCTCGTCGCGCAGCCGGATCATTTCTCGGTAGGCCACCGAGCGCACGACGTCCGCCGGCGGTGTGTTGGGCAGGTCGTTGTAAAAGTTGCGGATGTACTTGAAGCGCCTGTTGCGGACTGCGCGGACGCGATCCTCGTAGTCGTGCCAGTTGCGTTCCGCGAACACGAACTCGCGAATGCCCTGTTGCGGATTGCGCAACAACGGCAGGAAACTGCGTCCCTCAAAAACCTTCGGCGTCGACAAACCGGCCAGTTCCAGGAACGCCGGCGCGATGTCGACCGAACTGAGCAGGCTATTACAGCGGCTGCCGGCGCCAACACGCCCCGGCCAGTGGACAATGAACGGCGTCTTGATGCCACTGTCATAAAGCGTCGTTTTGTCACGGGGGAACGGCCGGCCGTTGTCGCTGATAAACAGCACGAATGTGTTGTCGGCGACGTTCTGTTCTTTCAACTCGGCCATCACGCCGCCGACGAAACGGTCGAGCCGTGTGATCTCGTCGTAGTACAGCGCGTAGTCGCGACGGGACCTAGGCGTATCTGCGACATAAGGCGGCAGGCGAACATCCTCTGGCTTGTGTGGCTGCTCAAGGATGCCCTCGTCGTAGTCGCGGTGCGGATCGAGCGCGGCGAGCCACAGGAAAAACGGCTTGTCCGTTGGCCGCGCCTTGAGCACAGGCACCCATTGATCGCAGCCGCTGCGCGCATCGCCGACTGCCTTCTGCACAATTTTTCCAGCCTTGGCCGCCTTGCCGGTGGGCAGTTGAAAGCCGGACACGTCGGCCTCGCGGACCTCGTCAAAGCGATCCTTCACTGCGTTGCCCAGGTGCCACTTGCCGGCCGCCGCAGTCCAGTAGCCGGAGGCCCTGAGCAACTCGACGAACGTCAGCCGGTCGGCCGGCAGCGGCCAGTGAAGCTGCTCGGCATCGGTCTGGTGCGGGTAGGTGCCGGTGATGATACTGGCCCGGCTGGGGCTGCACGAGCTGATCGTCAGGTAGGCGTTGGTGAAGCGCATGCCACCCTTGGTTAAGCGGTCGAGGTTCGGCGTGCGAACGCCGGGGTTGCCGGTGCAGCCGAGGTCGTCCCATGCGAGGTCGTCGGCGATGATGAAAACAATGTTGGGCCGCGTATCCGCTTGGCCAAGTGCTGGCGCGGCAAAGGCGGCGAAGGTCATAAAGAATAAATAAAATAGGGGCATTTAGGTGCGGCGAATTGTGACTCAGGCAGCGTCCGATCCCGAGTTTTTTCGTCGATTATCCAACTCCGTAAGCAGATCACAAAGCGCTGCCAGGCGTGGGGTCTCGACACCGGAGGCCTGCGCCCGGCCAAGCGGCAGGCGGAAGAGGGCATCGAGTTCCAGGGGGAGGCCTCGTTCGAAGTCGATCAGCGTCGAGGAGAGGTAAGCCTTCATAATGCGTGTGCGGTTGCGCTGATGCTTGCCAAGGCCGGGAGAGAGGTCGTGGCCAAGCGCACAGCCAGAGGCGATGACTTCGTCCATCAGTTCCGTGACAAGTTGCTCCCAGGGCCCGTTGTCGAGCAAGGCGTCAGTGGCGAGGCAGGGGCCGATGGGTTGGCAGGGGCCGAGCTGCCCGACGAGTGTCGCGTCGAGTCCCGCCGCACCGGCGACACCGAGACCGTTGAACGGGATATTCCAGACCAACTTTTCCCAGTGCGCCTTTTCGAGGTCGGGCGAGACATCGACTGGGATGCCCGTCGAGCGGATGAGCTCGGCGATCGCGGTGGCCAACTCATCCGGGGAACCACCGCGGCGGCCGAGGACGATCTTGCCGTGGGCGATGTGATGGATGACGCCGGGCTCGGTGCGGTTGAGGCAGACAAAGCACATGCCGCCGAAGACAGGCTGAGCCGGGAACAGTTCCGCTAGTACAGTCTCGTTGCCTAAGCCATTTTGGAGTGTCAGCAAGGCGGTATGCTTGCCGACCAGCGGCGTCAGCAGTTCGCCAAGGCAATGGTTCGCCGTGGACTTTAAGGCGACGATGACAAGATCGCACGGGCCGATTTCCCCCGGCGACTGGGCGGCGACTGGGCGGACATGAAAATCGCCATTTAGGCTTTCGATTTGTACGCCGTTTTCTCGAACAACTTCGTAGTCGGAGCGGAGCAGAAAATGCACGTCGCGACCGGCTTGGCACAGTTTGGCCCCATAATAACTGCCTACGGCGCCGCAGCCGACGATGGCGATCTTGTCGAGTTTGCCCTTGTCCGCCGTCATTGATGCACAAAAAAAGCGCCCAGCAAACGCGGGCGCTTTTCATGGGAATGAGTTAATCCTTAGCTGGCGATCTCGTCCTTCGCGGCCTTGGCCACGGCAAACTTCACGACAGTCTTCGCTGGGATTTGGATTGTTTCGCCGGTGGCGGGGTTGCGCCCCATGCGAGCCTGGCGATTTACCAGTTTGAGCTTCCCAATGCCAGGGAACGTGAAGGCACCAGTTTCCTTGGTGCTCTTGAGTGCCAAGACGGCTAGATTGGCCAGCAAGTCTGTGGCCTCCTTCTTGGTGATTCCATTTGCTTCAGCAACAGCTGCTGAGATCTGTGATTTAGTCAACGGTTTGTCTGCCATATCGTTATTAATAGTACGGGTTATTATTACTCCTTGAGTAGTGCTGCACTACTGGGAATCGGTTGTACGAGCGGCCTTCGGGGTTCGCAAGCAGAAAAACCAATAAAATTGAACTATTTTCAACTTTTAAGAGCCGCTTTCAGAGCCTCAAACACAAGTTGAGAACAATTTGTCAGCCAATCACGATGTTCGCCGTTCCCGGCTTATCCCATTGGAGGGGAACAGCCTGTGTCTTCACCCCGAAAATTTTTAACCCTTCATTTTCCATTCATTCATCAGTTCCTTTCCTTCGCGGCTTTCGTATGAGCGCGGCGTCCAGCGGCGGAGCAGCTCGAACGGCTCTCCGAAGCTCGCGTCCAGTTCGGCGGTTGTCGTGCTGAACGGCGGCTCGCCGTTGTCATCGGTGATCATGTAGTTGACGGCGAGGTAGAGCCCGCCCGGCTTGAGCCAGCTGCGAAGGGCCTGCACGTAGTCACTGCGCCGTGTCGGCGGGATGGCGCAAAACAGCGTGTGCTCGAACACGATATCGAATGGCTGATGCGGCTCATCGCTCAAAAAATCGCCAACGCGGTAGTCGATTGCGAGCCCCTCCTCGTCGGCCAGGCGCTTGGCCAGGGGAACGGAGCTTGGGGCGAGATCAAGCCCGGTAACTGACCAGCCGGCCTTGGCTAGGGCGCGGGCGTCGTGGCCTCGGCCACAGCCGGGGACGAGCGCCTGGCCGGGCGGCAGCGCCAGGTTCGCGGCCAAGTAATCAACCAAACCGGGCGAGGCCACGCCGTGATCCCAAAAGGTATCGTTGGCCTGGTAGAGGGCCTCCCAGTCTCTGTTCTCGTTGATTTGCATTGACGCCACGCCCGAAGGCGTTAGGAACTTGGCCGGTTTTTTTGAAAGAAGCAATTGCCGGCTGGGAGTTCTCACGCTTGGCCGGGTGCTTGGAGTTTTTTTTCGGAAGTTGATGATTATTTTATCGGGAATCCAGCCATCGGGGACGCTGCATGTTGGCAACTACTTCGGCATGATGAGTCCGGCGATCGAGCTGCAGGAGCAGGGCGAGGCGTATTATTTCATCGCGAACTATCACTCGATGACGTCGGTGTTCGACGCTGACGAACGGCGCAAAAACACGCTTGACGTTGCGCTGGATTTTCTCGCGTGCGGGCTCGATCCGGCCAAGTCAGTGTTCTTTCGCCAAAGCGATGTGCCGGAGGTGTGCGAGCTGACTTGGCTGCTGACGACGCTCACGCCGATGGGGCTGCTCGAGCGTTGCCACAGCTACAAGGACAAACTGGCCAAGGGTCTCTCCCCGAACCACGGGCTGTTCGCCTACCCGGTGTTGATGGCGGCGGATATTTTAATTTACGACTCGAACGTTGTGCCGGTCGGCCGCGACCAAAAACAGCACGTCGAGGTGACGCGCGACATCGCGATCAAGTTCAACCAGGCCTACGGCGAGACCTTTGTCATTCCCGAGCCTAAGATTCGCGACTCGGTGGCGGTGGTGCCGGGCACGGACGGCCAAAAAATGAGCAAGAGCTACAGCAACACGATCGACATTTTCGGCGACGAAAAGGCGCTACGCAAAACCATCATGCGCCTCGTGATGGACAGCCGACCGCCGCAGGAACCCAAGCCGGATGCTGACAAAAACATCGCCGTGCAGCTTTTGCGCCTAGTCGCGCCGGAAGACGTGGCCGGTGACTGGGAAGAGCGCCTGCGCGCCGGTGGGCTGGGATATGGCGACCTGAAAAAGGCGCTGTTCGAGCATTATTGGGAATACTTTGCGGAAGCGCGGACCAAGCGGGCTGAGCTGGAAAGCAATCTGGACCACGTCAACCAAGTCCTGAGGGACGGTGCCGATAAAGCCCGCGCGCGGGCAACCATCGTCCTCGACCGCGCCCGCAAAAACTGCGGCTTGGCCTGATCAAAGCCAGATTCCGAGCGCCTTCAGCAGGTAGAAGACCGTGATGGCGAAGCTGGCGACGATCACAAGCGCCTCGATGATGAGCTGAGCCACCGGTGGCAGGCCAATCGCGGCTTGGCCACTTTTTTGGACGGTCGGTTTGCCCGCTTGGCCAAGCGTGCCGAGCATCAGGCCGCCGGTCATCACGACGATCTGCATGCAGACGAACACCATCAACCAGGCGAACGCCTTGTCCATGAAGCCGTACGAATGCAGCCCGATGCCGAGCATGTTCGTTCCGAAGAAGGACCACGCGGTGACGGCGTTGCCAAAGATCGCCATGGCGACGAGTCCGCGCTCGCGGATTATCCCACCCCAGCGCGCGTGCAGGATGGCGGCGTTCCAGATGACAATCATCAGTGCGCCGTTTTCCTTCGGATCCCATCCCCAGAACCGGCCCCAGGACTGGTCCGCCCAAATGCCACCTAGAACTGTGCCGACGAAACTGAACAGCGTCGCAAAACAGACGATGCCATAGATCATCTTGGTGAGGGATGAGCGATCCGTCTTGTCGAACGGCACCTTGTTGGCGACAAAATCGCGCACTACATAAACGATTGCGAGGAAGCCGGCGACGAAGGTGGCGGAGTAGCCGATAGTGATGATCACCACATGTGTTGCGAGCCAGAAATTGGTGTCTAGTACGGCCTGCAACATCTCCATCGTGTCGCCGCTGAGTGAGAGTCCGCCGGCGACGAGCAGCGTTACAAAGCCGACCGAGCTGGCGACGACATTGCCGATACCGTCCCGATAGATACGTTCCAAAATCAGCCCGAGAATCACCGCGCCCCAGCCAACGAACACCGCAGCCGAGTAGAGGTTGGTCACCGGCGGACGGCCTTCAAGCCACATGCGGAAAATCAACCCGGACGTATGGATAACTGCGGCAAGAGCGATCAGGTAATAGGCGGTTAGGTTTGGCCACTTAGCCAGGGACAGCCAGCCGCCGCAGGCCAGCAGGAAAGCCAGCACGTAAAGGATTTCGCACTTGTAAAACGGGTCGAAGTTGTTGAAGGCAAACTCCTTGCCAGTCTTGCTGAGTTCGATGGTGAAGCCGTTTTTCTTGAGGTAATCTTGATACCCCCGGAGCTTGTTGTTGAAGGTGGTGGCGTCGTTTTTGGCGTAGGCGGAGACCATGCCGGCATAGGCCTTGGCTGCGGGATGGAACTGAATTTTCCAGTCGCTCTCGGCTAAGGCTGCTGTGCTGATGCTACTCAGAAGATTAGTGCTGAGAGATTGCCATGACTTGTCGACCGGGATGATTCGTGGCCAAAACATCACACCGCTCCGGTCGCCGTCCCGTATGCTGGGATCGATCAGCGTTTCGATTAATCCTGAAAACAGATGATGGTCATCCTCGTTGTGTTCAGCATTGGTTTCGTGTGCTCGAACGGCGGCCATGCCGATCGGGAAAATGGCCTCGAGTTGAGCCAGTTCAGCGACGAAGTTGGTCGAGTTTTGCGGCCGAAAGCTCTTGGATAAGCGCTGGTAAATCAACAGTGAGTCAGCGACGGCCTTGAGCGATTTCTCGTAGGGCGTGCGCAGAGAGGCGTCCTTGGAGTGGATGCGCCCGCTCTCTCGGGCCAGGCGTTCGAAATTGTTGTCGGCGGTGATGTCGTCGACCGAGAAATGTTTTTTGTCCTTGTCCAATCGGAGGTTGTCCTTGGTTTCCTCGTTGTCGATGCGGAACACCGGCCGGGTGCGAGCCACATCCGGCTTGGCCGCCAGCTCGAGCAGCCATTCGATCGCCGGGATGGTTTTCTCCTCGCCGCCGTTTCGGTCGTAGCGCCCCGTGGACTTGTGGCGGATGACCTGCATGGCATTGCGGGCGGTGGAGTCGATTGGCTGAATGCGTCCGTCGAGTAGCACCGGTAGTTGGCCGAAGCCGTAAATGTCCGGCTGTTCGCTAGCGACTTTTGGCATGCGCACCAGCCCCATCAATGCCCACAAGGCCATGACCACGACGACAGCGACCGGCACGAACAGTTTTTTCATATGGCGGCCTTTCGTTTTCTGTTGAACGAAAACAGGTGGGTCAAAAACTGGGTGAGCAGCCCAAGGCCGACCAGCGCGCAGGAGATATACGGCGTCATCCAGCCGGGATTACGGACAACCTGCAGGACGGTGGCCTTATCGTTTTCCGGGTCGAAGCTGGCCTGAAAGTAGGTCTTGCCGTCGGTGCGAAGCGGGTGGTTCATCCAGATGTTCACCTCGCGCTCAGCCCCGCTGTCGCGGTCTCGCACGGTCACCAGGCTGGAGAAGTTACGCGCCTTTTCCGTCCCTTGAAACTTGTCGTGTTTAAAATCGATCAATTCGATGTCGTACGGCGTATAGTAGCGCTTGAAGCGCAGGGCCAGCTCGTACTCCTTGCCGCCGTGCTCGAAGGTCTGCTCGGGGATCGGTTGGCGGAGTGCGCCGAATAGAGCAGAGACCATCCAGGTGCCCAGCTCGATGCCCTCGGTTGATTGCAGCTTGATGTAGGCGCCGGGGAAGTTGACCTCCTCGAGCGAGGTGACCGATTCCTTGTCGATCGTTGCCAACTCGAGTCCCTTGCCGTGCGTGGCTTTGTTTGGCTGCCCCTGGCCTAACTGGACAAGGTCGGAGTTCGTAAAGTAGTTCAGCACGGTCATCTTGAATGGCAGGCTGCCGGCCCGGTAGGTTTTGTTTTTGCCGAGCCTCTCCGCCGGGATGGCGGCGACGGTGTCCGTGTTCGGTTGGCTTTTATCGATGATCACCAGTTCACACTTGTTGCCGCTGATGGAGTAGCCCTTGGTCTGGCCCTCCTCGAGCCGGAGGTTGCTCTCGACCTGGAACTTGTCGGTGACCAACTGGCCTAGCAGCATGAAAATCAGCCCGGCGTGCGTCATGAAAATGCCGATCTTTTTCCGGGAGAACTTGAACCGCTGAAAGTGCGCGGCGAGCAGGTTGACCAGCAGCGTGATGCCCAGGAGGTAACCGCCGACGAACGGAAACTTGAACATCACCGGGTAGCGGGCCGACCGCACATAGTCACGGAAGGCGTCCCTCTCCTTCATCACTGCATC
>JASLKI010000076.1 GCA_030747575.1 Verrucomicrobiota bacterium
CTTGTCGAGCGACGATTGCAGTTGTTTAAGTGACTTGCCGTAAAACTGCACCAGCGAGTTGCCAACTTCGCCGCTGATGGAGATCACCGGAATGCCCGCGCCGGCCATGCTGCTGTCGAAACTCAGCTTGGCCAGCGCGCCAGGGTTTGGGGAGTTCGGGCCGGTGACTACAAGCAGTGCTTTGGCGCCATTGTTGCGGGCGATAAGTGCCTTGTAGCGAAGGCCGGCATAGCGGTTGAGTTCCTGTCGCCGATCGACCGAAATGTCCTCCGGCACGTAGCGAAGAACCATCACGATTCTGTCTTTCACATCGAGGTCACCGTATGAGTTGTAGCCGACACCGAGTTCGCCCGGCTTGGTCAGCCCGTAGCCGGCAAAGACCACTTCGCCCTCGATCACGCCATTGGCCGAAAACGCCAGCGGCCGGAAATCCTTGTTTAACTCGAAGGCTTGATCTTCGCCGATGTGGCCGAGGAGGGTCATGCGGTTTTCCTGTTTCACCAGCTCGACACCGCCGGTGAACTCAAACGTGTGATCGAAGCTATCCTTACCGGAGCCAATTGGTTGGAGTCCGGATTTGGTCAAATGCTGCCGAATATAGTCGGCCGCCTTGCGGATTCCTTCGCTGCCGGTACGGCGGCCCTCCAGATCGTCTGATGCGAGAAAGGTGACATGTTCTTTCAGGTCATTGATCGAGACGTCGGAGGACAGGGTGGCTTGGCCGGATTCGCGTTCCGGTGCTTGGTCAAGCGCGGCCAGTGAGCCCTGATGATTCCACTTGGCGAGAAAAAGTTGCGACTGCTTCTCCGGCGTGGCGTTTGACGTCCAGCAAAGTTGTGTGCCGTCCGGCGAGAAAACCGGTAGGCCATCGAAGCCGGCGCGCTCGGTGACACGGATCGGTTCGTGTTGGCCAAGCGCATCGACGAGGTACAGTTCGAAGTTGGCAAAACCAAGCTTGTTGCTGGCGAAAATAATGTAGTCACCGGACGGATGAAAATATGGCGCCCACGACATTGAATCGAAGCTGGTTATTTTGCGGGTGTCTGAACCGTCGAGTTTCATCGTGTGAATTTCCGCCACCGTACCGGACTTGTTGAAGCGTCGCCAAACAATCCTCGAGCCGTCCGGCGAGAAAAACGGGCCTCCGTCGTAACCGGGTGTGCGGGTCAGTCGTGTCTGTCCTGAGCCGTCGGCATTCATGATGTAAATTTCGCCAAAGTAAGAGAGGTCGATCTCACGGAGTTTTTTCTCCTCGTCGGAGAGGTTGTCGGCATAGGCGCTGCGAGTGGAACTGAAAATAATCGTCGAGCCGTCCGGTGAGAAGCCGGCCTCGGCGTCGTAGCCCAGCGCGGTGGTGAGTTGGCGCAGGTCGGTGCCGTTCGGGTTGGCGGTGAAGATGTCCATCGTCTCGTCGTAGTCCCACGAGTAACGGCGCTGTTTGCCGGAGGCGCGAAAATCGAGTTCGGCCTTCTGCTTGGCCTTGGCTTGTGGGTCGTGATGCGTCGAGCCGAAGAGCACCCGCCCGCCGCTGGGGTGGAAAAATGCGCAGGTGGTTTTGCCGTGTCCAGGCGAGACACGCGCAGAGTCGCCGGTTTCGAAATCGAGCGTGTAAATTTGGTAGAACGGATTGCCAGCTTCCCGTTCGCTTTGAAAGATCAGCTTAGAGCCGTCGGTGCTGAAGTAGCCTTCGCCGCTGCGCCGGCCCTCGAAGGTGAGCTGCCGGACACGAGAGAGAAACGCGCCTTGCCCTTCGCCGGCATGCGCGCCTGGCCAGGCGGCGGCGAACAGTGTGGCAATAAGCAGCGCGCTTGGCTTGCTGAAAGAATGACCTTTCATTTCGCCGCTGGTTTTAGTTTCAACCGGCGCAATTTTCAACTAAGAGATTGGCCGTGATCCGCATTGAGACTGTAGAAAACCGAATACAACTCCGCGAGTTTGTCCGGTTTCCCCTAAGTATTTATAGTGGCGGCTCACCTTGGGTGCCTCCGGTTTGGCGTGATGAAATGATGCGGCTCGATAGGGCGCGCAGCCCTTTTTTTGAGCACTCTGACGCGGCGTTGTTCCTCGCACGGGACGCCACTGGCGATCCGGTTGGGCGTATCGCCGCGATCCGGTTCAACCGCCACCTTGAGGTGTACGACGACGACGTTGGTTTCTTCGGTTTCTTCGAATGCGTTGACGACGAGTCGGTGGCCGGACGCCTGTTCGCGGCGGCGGCGGAGTGGCTGCGCGGGCAGGGGCTCCAGCGCATGCGCGGCCCGGCGAGCTTTACCATCAACGAGGAGATCGGGTTGCTGATCGAGAATTTCGACGAGCCGCCGACGCTGCTCACGACGTGGAACCCGCCGTACTATCGGCGGCTGGTCGAGTCGGCCGGCTTGGCCAAGGCGGAGGATCTGTTGGCGCGCGAGGTGGCGTTTGCCGACTTGGACGTGCACTACCTAGAGCGCCTGGCCAAGGCCGGTGCGCGGAACGGCCAAGTGACGATTCGCCCGGCGAACCTGGCCAAGCTCGAGACGGAGGTGGAAATCCTCATGAAGATTTACGCCGAGGCGTGGAGCGAGAACTGGGGCGCGGTGCCGATCAGCCATGACGAGTTCCAGAAACTGGCCGGGGATCTCAAGCCGTTCCTGCTGCCGGAGTGCACGCTGGTCGCCGAGTACGACGGCGAGCCGGTGGGCATCTGCGTGGCGGTGCCGGACATCAACGTGGCGGTCAAGGCGTGCGGCGGCCGGTTCGGGCCGCTTGGACTGCTGCGCTTTTTACTCGCGCGCCGGCGGATCGACCTGATCCGTGGTCTGGTGGCGGGGGTGCTGAAGGCGCACCGCAACAAGGGCATCGAGTCGGCGTTCGGCTCGCGGATTGCTCGGGCGCTGATGGACAGTCGGTACAAGAGGATCGAGTTTTCGTGGATGCTCGAGTCGAACTTCCGCGTGCATCGCGTGCTGGAAAACTCCGGCGCGAAAATGACCAAGCGCTGGCGCGTCTACGAGCGCGAACTCTAAGCCTCTCACCCCTGTCCCCTCACTTCTTATGAACGACGTCTTTGTCGCAGTGGGGGCAGTGGTACCGGCCGGCGGCCTGCTCGGGGGCATCCAGCTTTAGGCTTTGGCCGCACTCGGCGCAGTCGACGATTTCAGGGATCGGCTCGCGGCGTTTGCCCTCGGGAACCAACTCAGGGTTGATTGAGTGAAGAATCCCAATGGCGGCAGCCTTGGGATCGGTGGCGCCGGTGATGGGGCGGCCGATTACCAGCCAGTTTGCCCCGGCTTGGATGGCCTCGGCCGGTGTCATGGTGCGTTTCTGGTCGTTGGCCTGGCTCCATTTGGGGCGAATGCCGGGCGTGACCAGTTGGACAGTACCGCCCAACTCGGCACGGAGCATCTCGATTTCCCGGGGCGAACAAACCAGCCCGCGCAACCCGGCGCCGGTGGCCAGCTTGGCCAGACGCAACACCTGTTCCTGAACGCTGCCCGCGATGCCCAACTCGGCGAGGTTGTTGTCGTCCATGCTGGTGAGCACGGTGACACCAAGCACGAGCGGTGCCTCGGCACGGAGCATGGCCGCCTGCTCATGGGCAGCATTTTCAGCGGCGGCAAGCATCTCGGTGCCTCCTGAGGCATGGACGGTGGTCATCTGCACGCCGAGGTCGGTGGCCGCGATGACGGCCTTGGCCACGGTGTTGGGGATGTCGTGTAGTTTGAGGTCGAGAAACACCTTCGCGCCGGTCGCGCGTAGTTTGCGGACAATGTCCGGCCCGCCGCTGACAAATAACTGCTTGCCCACCTTGAACGCACCGACGACGGGGGCGAGTTCCTCGGCGAGTTTCAGCGCCTTCTGCGGGCTGGGCAGGTCGAGCGCGACGATGATTGGATTGTCCACGGCAGCAGTCTAGTGGGGTGTGGTTGGATTGTCAGGCGGTTTCGCTGATCGCCTGCGCCTCGTCGGCGAGCATTTGCTTGAGATTCCCGACGTGCCACTCGATGCCCTCGATGAACGACTTGAGCAGCCCCTCGAGTTTGCCTTGCCACAACACACCAAGCTTGAGTGTGGGAAAGCCGGGCAGCGTAATGGTGCGCACACCCGGCACGCGCCGGGAGGAGGGCGACACGACACTGACGGCGATGCCGAAGCCCTTGGCCGCCAGTTTCTCCGCCAGGTCGAATGAGTTCACCTCGAGCGTCGTGTGCCAGTCCACGCCCGCATCGGCCAGGCCGGTACGGAAGATTTTTGTCACCGGCTCATCCGTCGGCATGCAGATGAGCGGCTCAGTGATTTTTCTCCGCTCTATCAACTCCTCGACCGACTTGATCTTGGACGACCGCCGGGCCACCAGCACCAGCGGAATCTCGAGCAGTGAGCGCGCCTCGATGCCGGGCGGCGGTTCCTTCTCAAGCACCGTCACGGCGACGTCGATCTCGCGGGCGAGCAGGGCTGTCTCCAGCGCTGGCTGGTGCCCTGGCCGAAGCGACACCCGCATGTCGGGCCGGTCCTCACGAACCTTTTCCATGATCGTTGGCATGTGGTCGCTCAGGATAATGTGCGATGCGCCAACACGGATCCGCTGCGATTCCCCGCCGCGCAGGTCGTCGGCCATCTTGTCGAGGTTGCTGAAAAACGGCTCGACGAACTCGTAGAGTTTCCGCCCTGTTTCCGTCAGCTCGAACGGCCGGCGGTGGAACAGCGGCGCGTCGATCTGCTCCTCGAGGAGCGCGATCTGCGAGCTGACCGCCGGTTGCTGGATGCCGTAGGGGATCTTGCGCACGGCGTTGCTGATGCCCTCGTGCTTGGCTACGTAGTAAAACAGTTCGAGATGATGGATGTTCATCGGGAGAAGCGTTCGGCTGCGGCGTACCATGCCACCCGGCCGGGCGCGGAGCAACTCCGGCGGGGCCATTGCAGATTCGCATTTGCAACTCCCCAACGGCGGGGTAGCTTTCCGTCGCAGTGAATCCGGTTTTTTACAGGCGACTTGGCTTGGTGCTCGGCTTGGTTTCGGGCGCAACTTCCGTGCTTGGCCAGGCGGTCGACTTCGAGAGCCAAATCAAGCCGCTGCTCTCCGACCGCTGTTTCGCCTGCCACGGCCCGGACGAAAACGCCCGCAAGGCCGATCTGCAACTTCACACCCGCGAGGGGGCGTTCGCCAAGCTGGACGACGATCTCGTGGTCATCACCCCGCGCCAGCCACAGGCCAGCGAGTTGTACCGGCGCATCACCGCGACCGATCCGGACGACCTGATGCCGCCGCCGGAGTCGAAGCGGAAGCTGTCGGCCGGGGAGAAGGAGTTAATCCGCCGCTGGATCGAGCAGGGCGCCGAGTGGCGGGAGCATTGGGCGTTCGTGCCGGTCGCCGCCGTCGAAGTGCCGTCGCTTGGTCAAGTGGCTTGGCCTAAGAACGAGATTGACCACTTCACCCTGGCCAAGCTGCGCGAGGCCAACATCGAGCCGTCGCCCTTGGCCAGGCGCGAACAACGGCTCCGCCGGATGTCGTTCGACCTTACCGGCCTGCCGCCGACCCTGGCCGAGCTTGACGATTTTTTGAGCGACGACTCGCCGAACGCCTACGAGAAAGCCGTCGACCGGTTGCTCGGCAATCCGCTCCTTGGCGAGCGCCTGGCCGTGCATTGGCTCGACCTCGCGCGCTACTCGGACACGTATGGCTATCAAGTCGATCGCAACCGGTTCGTTTGGCCGTGGCGTGACTGGGTCATCCGTGCCTTCAACGACAACCTGCCGTACGACGATTTTTTGACATGGCAACTCGCCGGCGACCTGTTGCCCGGCGCCACCGACGACCAGCGCCTGGCCACGACGTTTAACCGGCTGCATCCGCAGAAAGTCGAGGGCGGCAGTGTGCCGGAGGAGTTTCGCGTCGAGTACGTTGCCGACCGCAATCACACCTTCGGTACGGCGATGCTCGGGCTGACCCTCGAGTGCGCCCGTTGCCACGACCACAAGTACGACCCGATTTCGCAGAAGGAGTACTACCAGTTTTTCGCTTTCTTCAACACCATCGACGAGGCCGGGTTGTACTCCTACTTCACGCCGTCGATTCCCACGCCGACGTTGCTGATGACCGACGCGGCGGTGAAACAAAAAATCGCCGCCGAGGAAAAGCAGGCCGCTGTCGAGGTGGCGGAGTTGGCGAAGGTGAGTGCCGATGCCGGGGAGGCGTTTGAGAAATGGCTCGCCGAGCGGCCAGCGAAGGCCACGTTGCCCGGGCAGACCGGCCACTTTCCGTTTGACGAATACAAGGACGGCAAATTACCGAATCTCGCCGGCGAATCGAAGCAGGCATCGAGTAGCCAAAAGAATAAAATCGTCCCCGGCAAAAACGGAAATGGTCTGCGGTTGACCGGTGATGACGGAGTGAACCTTGGCATCGGCAACTTCAAGCGCACGGCGCCGTTCTCGATTGCGCTGTGGATGAACACGCCGCATCACAAGGAGCGCACTGTCGTTTTTTCCCGCTCGCGCGCATGGACTGATGCCGGCAGCCGAGGCTACCAAATGCTCCTGCGCGACGGCCACTTGAGCGCGTCGCTGATCCACTTTTGGCCCGGCAACGCCATCAGCGTCCGTACCAAGGCCAAGCTCCCGAAAAACGAGTGGCACCATGTCACGATCACTTACGACGGCTCGACGAAAGCGGGTGGCTTGGAGATTTACGTCGATGGCAAACTGGTTGAAACCGAAATTCACAAGGACAACCTGTACAAAAACATCACCGGCGGTGGCGGCGACACGATCGTCATCGGGCAGCGGTTCCGCGACGTTGGTTTCGCCGAGGGGCTTGTCGATGACTTCCGCGTTTTTGACCGCGAGTTGACCGGCGGCGAGGTGGCGCAGATTCACGATGGCGGGTCGCTGGCCGCGATGTTGGCCAAGCCGGCCGATGCGCTTGGTCAAGAGGAGCGCGCCACGCTGCGTGACTATTTTTTGGCCACCGCGAACGAGCCGCATGCCGTGCAGTTGGCCAAGCTGCGGGCTGCCCGCGAGCGCGTTACCAAGCTGCTCGATGGCCGGGGCGAAATCATGGTGATGGAGGAAATGAGGCTGAAGGCTCGCTCGACGTTCGTGCTGAAACGCGGCGTGTACAGCGCGCCGGGCGAGCGTGTCGGGGCGGCCACGCCGGGGTCGCTGTCGCCGTTCCCTAAGGACGCTCCGCGCAATCGACTTGGCCTCGCGCAGTGGCTGGTCGATTCTAGAAATCCGCTCACAGCCCGCGTGGCGGTGAACCATTTTTGGCAGCTTTGTTTTGGGCAGGGCTTGGTGCGCACGCCGGAGGATTTCGGCACGCAGGGCAAACGGCCGACTCACCCCGGGTTGCTCGACTGGCTGGCCAAGGATTTCACCGACCACGGCTGGAATGTGAAGCGGCTGCTCAAGCAGATTGTGATGTCCGCCACGTATCAGCAGGCGAGCGAGACGCGCCGGGCGCTCGAGGTGAGTGACCCGGAAAATTTGCTGTTGGCGCGGGCGCCGCGCTACCGTCTTTCCGCCGAGATGATCCGCGACAACGCCCTCGCGGTGAGCGGGCTGTTGAGCCGGCGCATGGGCGGTGCGGGCGCCAAGCCGTATGACTTGACCGAGTCGTTCAAGCCGATGGGCCACGACAAGGGCGAGGGGCTGTATCGCCGCAGCGTGTACACGTTCTGGAAACGCACCGGCCCGGCGCCGGTGATGATGGCGCTCGACGCGGCCAAGCGCGACGTCTGCCGGGCCAAGCGCGAAAACACCGCCACGCCGCTGCAGGCGCTGGTGCTGCTCAACGGCCCGCAGTTCGTCGAGGCGGCGCGGACGCTCGGCGAGCGGATGGTGCGCGAGCACGGCGACAACATTGGCGCCATGGTACGCGACACGTTCCGCACGCTGACCAGCCGTGAGCCGTCCGACCGCGAGACGGCGCTGTTGCGTCGGCTGCACGACGAGCAGTTGGCGGTCTTTGAAAAGGACGCCAAGGCCGCGACCGCGTTTTTGAGCGTGGGCGAAAGCCGCCCGACCAAAGGCTTGGCCAAGCCGCGGGTCGCCGCTGCGGGCGTCCTGGCCAAGGCGTTGATGAACTTTGACGAGTCGGTCGTGAAGCGTTAACTTGTTTTTTTACTGTGATGAAATCACCGCTGTGCACAGGGTTTGAATCGACCGTTGGGATGAGCCGGCGCGGTTTCCTCAATTCGTTCGGCATGGGGCTGGGCGGCATCGCGCTGGGCAGCCTGCTCCAGCCGGGCGCGCTGCCTGGTGCGCCGACCGGCCGCGGTGTGATGGGCGGACCGCACTTCGCGCCCAAGGCCAAGCGCATCATTTATTTGTTCCAAAGCGGCGGCCCGTCGCAGCTCGACTTGTTCGATCCCAAGCCGACGCTGATCGAAAAGCATGGCACCGAGTTGCCGGAGGCGATCCGGCGGGGCCAACGGCTCACCGCGATGTCCGGCAACCAGGCGTCGCTGCCGCTGGTCGGGTCGCCGTTCAAGTTTGCACCGCGCGGCCAGAGCGGCGTCGAGATCAGCGACATGCTGCCGCACATTTCCGGCATCGCCGATGACTTGTGCCTCATCCGCTCGATGCACACCGAGGCGATCAACCACGGCCCGGGGGTCACGCACATGCAGACCGGCTCGCAGTTTCCCGGCCGGCCGAGCATCGGCGCGTGGCTCAACTACGGGCTCGGCCGCGAGAACGACAACCTGCCGTCGTTCGTCGTTATGGTGACCAAGGGTAAGGGCGGCCAGCCGCTCGTGTCGCGGCTTTGGGGCAGCGGTTTTTTGCCGTCGGAAAACCAGGGGTTGCGTTTCCGTTCCGGCGCGAACCCGGTGCTGCATCTGCAAAACCCAAGCGGCATAGGTCGCGACAGTCGCCGGCTGATGCTCGACCGCCTGCGCGAGCTTCACGAGTTGCAGCTCGAGGGTAATCCCGACGCCGAGATTGAGTCACGCATTGCGCAGTACGAGATGGCATTCCGCATGCAGGCATCGATCCCGGAGGTGACCGACATCTCCGGCGAGCCGGAGCATGTGCTACGCGAGTACGGCGACGATGTGAAGAATCCGGGTACCTTTGCTGCGAACTGCCTGCAGGCGCGACGCCTTGCCGAGCGCGGTGTGCGATTCATCCAGCTTTACCATCCCGGCTGGGATCAGCACGGCGGCCTGCCGGGCGGCCTGCGGACGCAGGCCCGCGAGACCGACCAGCCGTCCGCCGCGCTCGTTCGCGACCTAAAGCAGCGCGGGATGCTCGACGACACGCTGGTGATTTGGGGTGGCGAGTTTGGCCGCACCAACTACTGCCAAGGCACGCTGGGTAAGGATAACTTTGGTCGTGATCACCACGGCCGCTGCTTCTCGCTGTGGATGGCCGGCGGCGGCGCGAAGGGCGGCACCGCCGTCGGCCAGAGCGACGACTACGGCTACAACGTCGTCAAGGACGGCGTCCATGTGCACGACTTTCATGCGACACTGCTGCATTTGCTTGGTATCGACCACGAACGGCTGACGTTCAAGTATCAGGGCCGCTACTTCCGCCTGACCGACGTCCACGGCAATGTGGTGAGAGGCGCATTGGCTTAAGCCCCAAACGCCACTGGCCAGGCGCGTGACTGATGACGATTCCGAATTACATCTCGATTTTCCGACTGATGCTGGTGCCGGTGTTTGTGGTTTCCCTGCTGGATTTCGCTGACAAGGGGACGGATCCGAGTTGGTGGATAGCCGTCGGGGCGTTCCTGGTGGCGGTGGTCAGTGATGGGGTGGACGGCTACATCGCGCGGCGCTTCAAGCAGCGCAGCGAGTTGGGGGCTTTCCTCGACCCGATGGCGGACAAGCTGCTGCTGGTGTCCGGCCTGGTGGTGCTGAGTTTTTCCAGCGACCACCTTCCGCAACTGCCGGTCTGGATGATCGGGGTGGTGTTTGGGCGTGACCTGTTTTTGCTGCTGGGTTTTTTCGTGATCACCCATTGGTGCGGCAAGATGAAGATCCAGCCGCACTTTATCAGCAAATGCGCCACGGTGCTGCAGATGATCGTCGTCGCGTTGGTGGTGCTGGGCCGGAAAGACCAGTTTGGCCTAGGGGAGGATTGGCTGTTTTGGTGGTACCTCGCGGCGACAGTGTTTACTGGGGCGACGTTCTTGATCTATTTCCCAGCGGGGATGAAGCAGTTGCAGGCGGTGCCGGCCAGCGCGCCGAGTACGGACCAGTCGCGGCGGTTGGTGCGGATGGATTTTGAGGTTGATCCGAGCACTCTCGTGGGTAGCCTGAAATCGGCCCGAGACGAAAAGAGCGAAGGAGCGTAACCTTCGTTAGATTGCCATTGTAGGACTTGGTGTGTGCTGGATGAGTAAATTGACCTGTTTGTTGGGAATGACTTTTGCCGCGGGAATGGCCATAGCGGGGCCGGGGCATGATGATGGCGATGGGCACGCAGACGGGTACGCAGACGGTCGGCTGGAGTTTGCACTCAAGCCGAAGGGGCTTGGTCAAGCGGGGCAGTTTCAGTTTAGCGTCGACGGTCCGGGGGTGAACTACTTTACCCGGTTTCTTGGCGACGGGTTTCACGTGGAAAGCTCCACCGACCTGAAGCAATGGAACAATGTCGAGCTACTCAAGGCCACCGACGAGGAGACAGTGTTTCAGGACGTGGGTGGGGGGGCGGTGAGCCGTTTTTATCGAGTGCGCTACGAGGGCGGCACGTCCACTTGGGGCATTATTCGTGATCGCATCCTTGGCCCGAGCTGTGCCGGTTGCCACAGCAAGGGCACGACGTTTGCCAAGCAGTCGAAGCTTCTGCTCACGCCGGATGTCGCCTATGGGCAGCTCGTCAATCGCAAGCCGGCCAACACTTACGCGCTCGAGGACGGGCTGGAACTCGTCGGCACAGAGGGGCTGGCAAGCCTCGGCAAAAGTTTTCTGTGGGAGAAAATCAACACCGCCGAAAGGCAGCATTTTTACGACGACCACCCTGGCTACGGCTCCCTGATGCCGTTGGGCGCTGACCCGCTGACCGACGGCGAGCTCAAGTTCATCCTGCAATGGATTCTCGAGGGCGCGCCGGAGCACGGCATCGTGGCCAAGGTCGCCGACTTGGCCAACCTCGAGCGCTATGCACCTCCGCCGTTCACGCCCTTAGACAAACCGGACAATGGAATCCAACTACACGTCGGGCCATTCGAGGTGCCGGCAAATTTCGAGCGCGAGTTCTTTATGTACAAGGAGCTCAACAACAACAAATCGGTGTATGTGAACCGCGTCCAAATTGAGATGAAATCGGGTAGCCACCATTTCATCGGCTACCTGCTCGATTCATCTAGCCCGTTTTTCTCGTTTGCCAAGCAGTTGTTCGTGCCGAACAAACTCCGCGACCTGCACCTGCCTAGTGGCGAGGACGATCCGTTGGTGTTGGCGACGATGGCGTTCCACGATTTTTTTGCCGGGACACAGACACCGCGCCTCGATTACTCATTCCCCCAGGGCGTGGCGCTCAAGCTTCCGGCCCAAACCGGTATCGACCTGAACACGCATTACGTTAACCGAACCGACAAACCCTCTACCGGCGAGGTTTACATGAATCTGCACACAGTTGAAAAGGCGACAGTGAAGCACGAGGCTAAGATTATCAATATGAACAATACGGACATCGATCTGCCTCCCAACCGGGAAACCACGGTGACCGCTGATTTTAGCGCGTCCGAAACCATGAATATTTTCCAACTCTTCTCGCATTCGCACGAGAA
>JASLKI010000077.1 GCA_030747575.1 Verrucomicrobiota bacterium
GATATTTAATCTCATCAACGTCCACTACAACACCGGCCGAAAGCAACCGAATCAAAGTCCTGCTGAGTCGATCGCGCAGGGCAGGGCGACCTGCACCGGCTTGTCGATCATTCTCGTTGATGCCTGTCGCTCGGTTGGCATCGCATCGCGCGTCGCTGGAACACCGTTGTGGACGAACAATCGCGGCAATCACACGTGGTCGGAGATTTGGGACGGCGGCTGGCACTTTACTGGATCAGACGAATATAACGCTGCCGGGTTGAATCGGGGTTGGTTTGTCGGTGCTGCAGCGAAGGCCGACAAGTCCAACTGGCAGAACTCGATCTATGCGACGTCTTGGAAGAAAACAGGCACGCGCTTTCCGATGGTTTGGGATATCGACGCCACACATGTCAACGCCTTAAACGTCACCGATCGTTACACTGGTAAAAGTAACAGGGGCAACGTCGAGGATGATGTATTGGTGCGCGTGCTTGAAGGGCGGGGTGGCAAGCGACTCGAGGTGCAGGCCGAATTGCTCGACTCAAAAAACAAGGTACTCGCCTCTCGCAAAACCAAGGCAGGTCGGGCTGATCTGAATGATATCACTGGGTTTACCTGTAATCCGAATACGCCGCTTTGGCTTCGGTTTACAAAGGGGGATAAGGTCAAACAGATCCCCATACGCCGAAGCAAGGGTGGTGAGGTGACGGTTGATGTTCAGTGGGATGAGTTGCCCGAACAGTTGGAGATTGAGAAATCGCAACTGGCCGCCGTAACCGCTTGGCTGGCCGCTCCGTCCAATGTGCGCCCGGACACGCTCCCTGGCGATTGGACCAAGGGTGACCTGTCCAAGGCAGACGCCAAAAAGGCGATCGAGCTGCTTTGGGCTGATCACTGCAAGCACCTAGCCAAGCAGCGTGCCGCCGAGATCGAGGCCAAGTCCATCGAATTGGGGGACAAAAAGTTGCGCTATCTCGAGAAAGTTTTCGGCGATGCGCCGGAGGGCGGGCGTTCACTGTGGATCTCGATGCACGGTGGTGGTGGTGCGCCGACCCAGGTGAACGACAGCCAGTGGAAAAATCAGATTAAGCTCTACCAGCCAGCCGAGGGGATTTACGTCGCGCCGCGCGCGCCGACTGACACGTGGAACCTGTGGCATCAGTCTCACATCGACGGTTTGTTTGATCGCTTGATCGAGAATTACGTGGCGACTCGCGGCGTGAATCCGAATCGTGTTTATCTCATGGGCTACTCGGCGGGCGGCGACGGCGTTTACCAGCTCGCGCCGCGCATGGCGGATCGCTGGGCGGCGGCCTCGATGATGGCCGGGCATCCGAACGACGCCAAGCCGGACAACTTACGCAACATCGGCTTCGGCTTGTTCATGGGCGGCAAGGACGGCGCGTACAAACGCAACCAGGTCGCCGGGAAATGGAAGGGCATGTTGGCCGACCTGCGCAAGGGCGACCCGAAGGGTTACGAGCATATGGTGCGCATTTACCCGGAGATGGGGCATTGGATGAAAGGGAAGGACGCCGAGTCGCTGCCGTGGATGGCCAAGTTCACACGGAACCCGTGGCCATCGAAAATAATCTGGCGGCAAGCCAACGGCATCACCTCGCGATTTTATTGGCTGCAGATTCCGGAGAAGTACCTGGCCAATGGCCAGCGACTGGCTGCTGAGGTTGATGGCCAGGCGATCACAATTACCGCGGAGAACACCAAGCGACTGGTTGTTCGGTTGTCGGATCAGTTCGTGAACCTCGACGAGCCGGTGAGCATCACCGTCAACGGCGAGGAGAAATTCAACGGCAAAGTGAAGCGCTCGGTTCGAGAAATTATCAAGTCGCTGGGACAGCGTGGCGACCCTTCGTCTGTCGCTATGGCAAGTGTGAAGGTGAATCTCTGAGTTTGCAGAGGCTGAACGCTTGTTCTTTTTTGACGACATTTCGACTGCTACCTGGCTGATTGCCCTGTTTGGAGCGTTCTCTCTGGGTTTCTCCAAGACCGGTTTCCCCGGCTTGGCAATGGTTAATGTGCTGATCATGGCCGAGTTATTTGGGGCTAAGGTTTCGGTTGGCATCATTGTACCTTTGCTTGTTGTTTGTGATCTGACCGTTTATCCGCTGTTCCGGCGTTACTCCTCGTGGAAGGAACTCATGCCGCTGATGCCTCCCACGCTCGCCGGTTTAGTCGTTGGATATTTTTTGTTGGATCACATCGACGAATCTACTGCCCGGAAGGGGATCGGCTTCATCATCTTGTTGATGTTTGCCCTGCAATTGATTCGACTTCGGCTTGGCCAAGCGCTGGCCAGACGGCCAAAGTCCCTTGGGTTCACATGGGGAAGCGGCATGATGATAGGCACCTCGACGATCATGGCCAACGCCGCGGGTCCGGTCTTTTCGATCTACGCGCTCGTTGAGAAAATGACCAAGGAAACATTCCTTGGATTAGGTGCGCGCTGTTTCCTTTTGGTGAACATTCTCAAGCTGCCACTCGTGGCTAGTCTCGATCTGATCAATGCCAATTCGCTCAAGATCACTCTCCTCGTTTTGCCCGGTGTATTTGGGGGCATTTTTTTTGGACGAAAAATAATTCAGCTCATCCCGCAAAAACTATTTGAGTTTTTGCTCTACGGCTTTTCGGTAATTGCCGGAGTGCGGCTCTTTTTTTTCTGAGACCTTCTACGCTGTCCAGCCGGCGCCATTGCAGATCGCTTCCGCAGCAACAATCGCGATGAGTTTTCCTTGTTGCTAAAGTGGTTCCCCGGCCAGCTTAAGCTGGAATTATTTTTCGATTATTTGACTATTTTTGGGGCGAAAACGATCGAGGTCTCCATCCACGAACCACAACTGCAACCCCCGCCGCCCTCCGGGGAAAGCAGCAGCCCTGCGGCCGGGATCGTACTGAGCCAGCAGTCCGGCCGGAGGCGATTCCAACTGGTGGTTTTGCCCTTCTGCCGATCCCACATGGTGACGTTGCCTGAGCGGAAAAACAGGGCGTTCTCCGTCGCCGCATACGTGCCGCAACCCCCGCCGGGCAGCTGGAGTTTCAGCGGTTTGCCATCCGCCAGCGACAAAGCGCCGGGCCGGACATAAACCGTTCCGCCGGCGATGGCGGGCCGGGCCATATGGCCACCGTGATGATCCGATGGCCACGGGATTTTTCTCGTCCAGGCGCTTTCACCATCTTCGTCGTTGAATGCGTACGTGTTGTAAGACGCGCTGCCCGAGGAAACCAGGACGAGCTTGTTGTCGCCATGAGCGAGGTAAAGTGCCACTTCGCCGGGGACGATTTTAAGCGGCTTTGACCACATTGCTTCGCCTGTTTTAAGGTCGAGACAGACCAGGTGCTGCTGCTCCCAAAACTGGCTGCCACCCAGTTGCCGCTTTTTGCCGGCTCTAAGTTCCGGATGCCGCGCCTCGACGAACCAAGCCCGGTCTTTGGCCAGGGTGATCGTGCTGTTGACGATCAGTCCACCCCGGTAAAGCCAGGCAAGGCGACCGTCTTTTGAATCAAGCGCGAACAGGTTTTCGCTGCAAACCTTCTGTGTCACTGCACCGCTTTTTGCGTCATACCATCCGGCACCTCCGCCCCCCCAGAATGAGGTGTATGCGGAGTCTTGTACCACGCCGCTGCCGATGATCCGGTCGCGGTGGGGCGAGAGGTAGGACCAGTCGAGGGTTACCGGCGATGTGGCATCCGGGGGAACCGGAATGCGGCTCTCCAGTTCGCCGGTGCGTACATTCCACTTCCAGCATTCGCCGTCGATGGCGGCAAACAGGTACTCGCGATTGGCCGCCCAGTTGCTGCTGTCCCGGGGCATGTTGAACCGTTGGATTTCCGGGAGTTCGCGCGACCAAAGCACGGTTCCGTTGTAGGCGTCCAACGCCAAGATACGGTTTAGACCCTGCACAAACAATCGCCCGCCCGTGGAGAGCGGGGCGGGTTTGCGGCCGTTGCGGTCGGGCTGGGCACGCGGCCCCGGTCGGCCAATCCACTGGACTTCCAAGTCGTCGGTGTTGGAAACTCCCGATAATTTCTCACCGCCGAAGGCGGCATTCGATGCGTTGCCATATTGGTGGGACCACTCCCCGGAACCGGCCAACGGCCCCCGTGTCAGTTTCACTCCGGCATCCCCGGTTACCACTGTGAGGCCGCTGCCGGTTGCCGCCTCCCGCAACGCTCCAAGCCAAGACTGCCGGTTTGCGGTTCCGTCTGGGAACGGGACGAACGCCACACCCCCATCGGGCCTGAGCCAGTTGGCTACCGCGTAGATCCGCTTCGCCAAGTGTGGCTGCCCCGCTTCCAGTTTCAGGTAAATCAAGTTGGCGAACATTCTGTTTAGCGGCATCGGGTTTGCGGGATCGAAATGGTGTACAGCGACGCGCGAACCGTAGCTCCCGGCGGCGGTTAGGAGGCGGCGGGATGAGCGGACGTTTTTGCGATCCGCCACTAGTCCGATGACGCGCAATTGGCTTTGCCGGGCCAACTCGTGCGCGAGCGTTCCGTCGCCGCCATCCGGCAGCAGGCAGATGCCCCGATCGACGCCGGTCGCCGCGAGGATGCCCGCCGCCGTGCGCGTCAATTCATCGTTGGCCGTGGCCAGCGGGGCGATGTCCGGCATCGTGAAATTAAACAGCGTGTCGCACTCGAACTCCCGCGTCCGCTCGAGTTTACCGTCCGCGCCGGTCGCCTCCACGGTGAACATGTAAACGCGGTTATGCTGCAACCCGCCGACGGTGGCGCGGTGTTCTGTTTTTAACCGCGCCTCAGCGATCACCCGCTGACCGCCGCCGGGCTTGGCCAAGGTGAGCCGGGTGGGGCTTGGGCGGGCGGTTTCCCACCAGATTTCCGCCTCGTTGCGGGTGGTGAATTTCAGCGTCGGCCCGGAGGCTAATTCGATAACCGGAGCTGGCGGTTTGGGTGCCGGGAACTTGGCCTCGCCAGCGTGTTTTTTTATTTCGTCCACAGCCAGCACCCGATGGTAAACGCGGATTTCGTGCACCATTCCCTTGGTGAAAAACTGCTCGTCGTCGTCGTGGTACGCGCCGATCTCGTAAAAGGCATGGGGCGGATACTGCACCGCGCCGCTCTGCGAAGTGGATGTTGCGGCGACCTTTCCGTTGACGTGGAGTTTCATCGTGGCGCCATCATAAGTTGCCGCCAGATGATACCACTGCCCCGGGATGAAATCCTGATCAGCACTCATATATTTTAAGCTGTCATCCCCTCGCTTGCCGTTTAGAGCAAAGCTGAAGCGGTTGTTGACGAACCCCAGCAGCCAGCCTTTTTCGTACGTGCCGTTGTCCTGTATGGCCCCGATGATGCCACCCCACGCGTGCGGCGCATCCACCCGCACCCATGCCTCGACCGAAAATTTTTCCGTTGGCAAACCGGCATCGGAGAGGTCGCCCGTGATGAGCGCACTGGTTGAGCCGTCCAGCTTCAGCGCCTGCCTGTTGCCGACGCGCTCCAGCTTCGCGGCGCCGATCAGCGTGGCCGCTTGGCCGCCCGCCAGGTCGCGAACGGTTTTACCCGTCTTGGCTTCGGCTTGAAACACCCACCGACTGACAATCGTTTTGTCGCTCAACGAACTGATCGGCTCGAGGGGGACAGTCGTCTTGGCCGCCTCTTCATTGGCTTGGCCAAGCGCTGCGTACGGCTTGGTGGCGGTGGGTCGGAAACAATATATGCCGCCTTGATCCGTGCTGGCATACAGGGCGCCGTTTGAAATGGCCAAGCCGTGAACACGACCTGCCAGCGGAGTTTTCCAGGCGAGTTTTCCATTCTCAGAATCAAAGGCGGCCAACTCGTCCATCCCGCCGGTATAGAGCATCCCGCCTGCTTTGGCCAAGCTGTGTGGAAATTCACACTCGATGGCCCACTTGGCTTGTTTGGTGGAGCGGCTCATCGCCGACAGCGCGGTATCGGTCAGCATGTAGGCGGTGTCACCGTCGATCACCATCGCGTTGCCGTCCTTGTATGTTGCGTAAGTGCTCCGGTCACTTTGCTTGCTGTCCGTGATCCACCCGGTTTTGTTGCCGGGCCCGTGCAGGATCCCCGCTTCCGGGGTCAGCATCACGAAACACCCGCCACCACCCTTCAGCCCGCCCAAAAGTTTACCGCTCGTTCGCCGGTAAATCAGCGGCGACACCCTGCCTTGTGGCGCAACCAAGTGATCGTCGGAGGCCAGCAGCGCACCCTCGAAACTTACGCTGTCGATGCGTTTGATAAAATGCGTCTTTCCTGTCGGCTTGCCTGTGTCGGCATCCACCGCGCACAGGTACGACTCCTTCCACGGCAGCAGGCTCGCGGCAAAGTAGGCGGTGCCATCCCGGACAAGGACGCCGGTTCGGATGGGCCAAAACGGAATCAGCCGGCCGTTGTTCAGAATCAACCGATCCAGTGGCTTGGGCCGGAAGGACCAAATCAGCTCCCCCCGATCCGCATCCACACAGCGAACCACCCCGTCGTCGGAACCAAAGTAGATGCGGTTATTGTGAAACGTGGGCGCAATTCGCACAGGCCCATCGGTGTGGTGTATCCAGCGCGTCTCGCCGGTCAGGGCATCAAGGCATCGAACTGAATCGTCCACTGTCGAGCCGAAGAAAACTTTTCCCGAGGCTGTGACAACGTGAAAGACAGGATCGTAATTCCTCATCGATCGCAGGCCACGAATGCCGGCGTAGGCGTCCCACTTCGCGGGGCCGGACCAAGCAGGCTGCGGAGGGTGGGGGGACTGCCAAACCCAGGCCGGCTCGAGC
This sequence comes from Verrucomicrobiota bacterium, assembly GCA_030747575.1. GTDB lineage: Bacteria > Verrucomicrobiota > Verrucomicrobiia > Limisphaerales > UBA1096 > UBA1096. The sequence continues at coordinate 6,753 of JASLKI010000077.1, forward strand.
AAGTCTGCACGGAGGTTTTCCGTAGTCTTGGCGCTTCGATAATTGTCGTGCTGAAAAACCGGCCAATCCTCCCCATTTATGCTTGGCTGTAACAGGGCAGTTAATCCAAATACCGGAACCAACAGCCAGGCTGGAACCATCCGCCAGAAATTATTCGATGAAATGAGCATGCTGCTCAAGCGACAGTAGCCCATTCCTTTTTTCTGTCCACCCTATTACGAATCATCCACGCGGCTTGAGCCTTTTTTGATTGCGGACAAGCCCGGCGAAACGCAACCTGCCGCCATGTCCAAAAGGTCGAACCATCTCCCAACTCGATGACCCCGACTCAACAAACCTGGCAAGCAATACCACAGATGAAAAAAACCAACATCACTCGAAACCACCTCACATTTTTGGCAGCGGCCATCCTCTGCTGCCTGTTTGCCACCGGGGCCGATGCCGACAACGCAAAGCTGCGCATCATGGTCTTCGGCGCGCATCCCGACGACTGCGAACTCAAGGCCGGCGGGGTCGCCGCCATGTGGGCCAAGCTGGGGCACAAGGTCAAATTCGTCTCCACTACCAACGGCGACATCGGCCACGCCATCATGGCCGGGGGGCAGTTGGCCAAGCGGCGCACGCGCGAAGTCAAGGCGGCCGCCAAGATTCTCGGCATCGAGTCGCACGTGATGGACAACCACGACGGCGAACTCATGCCCACCCTGGAGAATCGCAAGGCGCTGACAAGACTGATCCGCGACTGGAAAGCCGACATCGTCATGGGCCACCGCCCCAACGACTACCACCCGGATCACCGCTACACCGGCGTGCTGATGCAGGACGCCGCCTTCATGGTCACCGTCAGCAACTTCGCCCCGGACACCCCCCAACTGAACAATAATCCGGTGTTCCTCTACCTGTCCGATTACTTTAAAAAACCGAACCCGTTCGCCCCGGATCTCGTCGTTGGGATCGATGACGTCGTTGAGCAGAAAGCGGAGGCGCTGTGGACGCTCGAGTCGCAGATCGAGAGCTTTTGGTCAGCGCGAAACTTCGAAACTGTCATTCCCGTGCCCACCGATCCCGCCAAGCGCGCGGCCAAAAAACGTGAGTTCTCCCAGGCCTTCGGCCGCCGCACCCGTGGCACCGCCGACCGTTTCCGGGAACAACTCATCGAGCTTTACGGCGAGAAAAAAGGCCGCAGCATTCAGCACGCCGAAGCCTTCGAGCTTTGCGAATACGGCCGCCAACCAAGCCCCGCCGAACTCAAAAAACTATTCCCGTTCTTCGCCGAGAATTAGGCAACATAGCCAAGCGTAGTCGCAAGACGGGTGAAGAATTGGAAGCTGAAGGGAAATGAAACCGAGACCAAGCGCGGCGTTTACGCTCATCGAGTTGCTGGTGGTGATTGCCATCATCGCCATTCTGGCCGGGATGCTGCTGCCAGCCTTGGCCAAGGCGAAGGCCAAGGCGCACGGCATCCACTGTCTCGGCAACGTCAAGCAGTTGAGCTTGGGTTGGACGCTGTACGCGGACGATCACGAGGGGAAATACGTCAACAACCATGGCCGCGACCAAACCCGCGAACAGCGGAACAACTGGGCCAACAACGTACTCGACTGGGAAGACAGCCCGGACAACACCAACCGCCTCGCGCTCACCTCGTCGCTGCTCTCGCCGTACATGGGCGACACGATCGAGATTTTCAAATGTCCGTCCGACAAAAGCCGCGCCAAGAACGGCATCCGGAACCGGAGCTACTCGATGAACCATCTCGTCGGCGACCCCGGCCCGTTGCTCGACCAATTCAACCCCGACTACGTCCAGTTCATCAACGACGGGCAGCTTCGGCAGGCGTCAACGGTTTTTGTTTTTCTCGGCGAACATCCCGACACCATCAACGACGGCTACTACATGAACCGCTTTCACGAATACAAGTGGGGCAACCTGCCGGCGTCCTACCACGACGGCGCTACAGCCCTCTCCTACGCGGACGGCCATGCGGCGACGCATCGCTGGAAGGTCACCGCCGAGCACGGCACGGTCCGCCCGCCGGTGCGGGGAGCCGTCGGCGGCATCGTTCCCGCCAAGCCGCGAACCGATTTCCAGTGGATTATCGACCACTCCAGTGTGTTGAAGTAGAGGGTACAAAATGAAAACGGAACCAAACCGTGCGTTTACACTGATTGAACTGCTGGTGGTGATTGCGATCATCGCCATTCTGGCTGCCCTGCTACTGCCCGCCCTGGCCAAGGCGCAATATTCCGGCAAACGGACTGTCTGCATCAACAACATCAAGCAACAATATCTTTCGCAAGTGATGTACAGCGTCGACAACGGCGGGAGGTTCCCCAAGCGCGCCAGCCAGATCAGCCCGGATTATCATCGTTGGAACGGCAACAAGGCCAGTGTTGTCGATGTCATGCGCGGTTCTTATGTGCCCAACCGCTGGGTTTTAATCTGCCCCATCACGTCCAAGTCGTTTGGTGACAAGTGGCCAACCTATGCCCATCCGGCCGGCGGGGAGCCCGGGGGATATGGGGGCTGGGACACCGGCATGGATCTCAAACCATCAAGGCCCGCAGCTCATGTTTACGTGACCTATATGTGGCTGGCTAATTTTCACATGCCAAAATATTTCAACGGGGAGAGAGCGTGGCCCAAAAACGATTCCGAGTGTGATAGTGACCGGGCCTTCATCACCCACCGCATCAGTGATAGTGCTGGAAGCGTTGTTTGGGATGTCGGACACATGGGCGCATTTAACGCGGGAGCCAATGGTAGGCCCTTCTTCTCGTTTTCGCTTGCTCCGGATCAACCTGTCGGCATGGCCGATGGCAGCCTGGTGATCCATAACCGCCATCAGGTCAGGAAACGGGCGTATGGCGCCCACGGAGCAAGCACAACCTACTATTATTGATTTGCATTATGCCAATATTCGGCGTCAAAACACGCGTGGAATCTTAGGCTGAAAAAGGATAACTTTCTCTTATGGATTCATCCGAAAAGTTGAACGTGGCGCTGCTTGGCCTTGGCCGGGCCGGGCGGTTTCATATCCAGAGCATCCAGTCGATACCGGGGATCAACCTCCGCTACGTCGTCGATGTGGACGAACCCTTGGCCAGGCGTTTGGCCAAGGAGTTGGAGTGCGACTACTCGACCGACGCCGATGGGCCGCTTGGCCAAGCGGACGTTGACGCGGTGATCGTCGCGTCACCCACGCATGAGCATTACGCGCAAATCCAGGCCGCGCTCGAGGCCGGCAAGCCGGTCTTCACCGAGAAACCGCTTGGCAGCAGCCTCGAGGAAATCGACACCTGCTTCGGCTTGGCCAAGCGCAGTGGGTTGCCGCTGTTCGTCGGCTTCAACCGCCGGTTCGACCCGTCCTTCTCCAGCCTGGCCCGCGGAGTGAAGGAGGGAGAGGTCGGCGTGCTGCAGATGCTGCGCGTCACCTCCCGCGATTCGCCGATGCCGACCATGGATTACATCAGCACGTCTCATGGCATCTTTCACGATTGCATCGTTCACGACTTCGACATGCTGCGCTTCATCACCGGCGTGGATCCGGTGGAAGTCTACTCAGTCGGGAGTAGTTTTGTGGAGGGAATCGGCGCGCTGGGCGACCTCGATAATGTTCTTGTCGCGCTCAGGTACGACAATGGGATGATTGCCAGCATCGACGTGAACCGGTTTGCATCCTACGGGTACGACCAGCGGATCGAGGCTTTTGGCAGCAAGGGAATGCTGCAGGCCGAGAACCGGTCTCCGGTCTCCACGGTGCTGTCGAGCGGCGATGGACTGCTGCGGCCGACGATTGAGCACTCGTTCCCGACTCGTTACCGTGAGGCGTACCGGCAGGAGTTGGTGGCCTTCAGCGACTGTTTGCGGGAGGGTGCGCCGATGCCGGTCACGCACGAGGATGTTCGGATAAGTTTCATCCTCTCGGAGTTGGGGGAACAATCCCACCGTGAAGCCAAGCCGCTCCGCGTGACTGATCATCCTGCGCTGAAGCATTCGCCAATGGAAGATCCTGAAAAATGAAGTTTCTTCTCTTCGCAACAACCGCAACTGCGCTGTTGAGTATCACGGTCTCTGCCGCCAAGGTTGAAGATACCAAGTTCAAGCATGGTCGTGGATTTTTTGATGCGCCATTTGATGAAGTAATCACTACTGAAACATCTGGAGCGACAATCATCTATACTCTCGACGGAAGTGATCCGCGTTATTCAGAAAATACAATTAGTGGCACAAGTCCGCTTGCGGTGGCCATCGATCCGGACAGCATCATAAAACGCCCCAAAACCCCGGGTGTGATCTTGCGCGCCTATGCCCAAAAAGAGGGATGGAAGGAGACGAATGTGGATACCCAAACCTATATTTTTGTTGAAAGTGTCAAGCGTCAAGCTTCAGCAAGCCCGGGTGGAGGTTGGCCGGTTGACGCCCGGGTGAATCGGCAGGTAATGATCTATGGAATAAATCGGAGCGTGGTCAACGACGCCCGGTGGAAAGACAAAATGTCTGACGCATTGAAGGCGATACCCAGCATGTCACTGGTCGCATCCCTTGACGACTGGTTTGATCCGTCAGACGGATTATATGCCAATCCGCGTGAACAGGGAAAAAAGACGGAAATTCCAGGTTCCCTTGAACTGATCAATCAGAATGGGACAGAGGGGTTCCAGGTGAACGCCGGCATTCGGATTCGAGGCGGGTATAGTTCGACCTCCAGAAACCCGAAACACTCATATCGGCTTTTCTTCCGGAGTGAGTATGGGGATGCAAAGTTGAAATACCCGTTGTTTGGCAACGAAGGAGTGGATGAATTTGACAAAATCGATTTGCGAACCTCTCAAAACCACTCATGGGCGTTTGAGAACAGCAGGAGGAACACATTATTGCGGGACATTTTTTGCCGTGATTTACAGGGCAAAAGCGGACATCATTTTACAAAAAGCCGCTATTACCACATTTACATGAATGGGATGTATTGGGGAATCTTCATGACCCAGGAACGGGCGGAAGGGCGTTTCGGTGCCTCCTATTTTGGCGGCAAATCCGAAGACTATGATGTGATTAAAGCCATGGGGTGGATGAAACCCACTGAAGTGACTGATGGAAATTTGGACCTCTATCGTGAGTTGTTTGAAAGGACGTTGGATTGGTCGGGCGACAATAGCGACTACTTCGCCCTGCTCGGCCTTAAACCGGATGGCTTGGTGGATCCGAACGGAAAAACCCTGGTTGATGCGGATAACCTGATCGATTACATGCTGGGTATTTTTTACACGGGCAGCAACGATGAAGCGGCGGCTTGGGGCGGACGCTCAACGAACAATTTTTTCTGCATGATAGACCACGACAACCCGACCGGGTTCAAATTTTTCCGTCACGACGCTGAGCATTCCATGGATGTGGGATGGGAAGACAGGACCGCGCCTGCGAACGACAAAAAATTCAGGGAACTTCCATGGTTTAATGGGCAAACACTTCACGAGCGCCTTTCGAAGAATGAGGAGTACAGGATGCGTTTTGCGGATCATGTTTATCGTCATTTCTACAATGGCGGTTCGATGACCCCCGGGAATTCAATCGAGCTGATGTCAACGCGGGTCAATGAGTTGCAAGCCGCCATCCCCGCTGAGGCGGCCCGCTGGGGAAACACCACGAGTCAGTCTCCGGAAATGTGGCAAAGAAACGTAGACTATTTACTCAGGCGTTGGCTCCCTACGAGAAGAGATAAGGTCGCTCAACAACTCAGGAATCGGGGTTTGTACCCGGATCTCGCCCCTCCCGTCGTGAAATCCAACGGCATCGTCATCGCTCAACGCAAATGGGGAGTGGCACCAGGAACCATGATTACCCTTGAAAACAGTGACACCGAAAGGGGAACGATATTCTACACAACCAACGGAACCGACCCCAGGGCCATCGGCGGAGATATTTCTGGAGATGCCATCGATGGAGGAGACAAGGAGACGGTCATTGTATCAGGAACTGTACTGAAAACCCGGGTCAAAGACGGCAACAGGTGGAGCCCTTTGCGTGAAGTCATTTATGTTCAGAACATCGGGAAATCTTCGCTTAAGATTTCAGAGATTCAATACCATACCTACGGTGATGATTCTGATCCGGAAACAATAGACGCCGGAGAGTATGAATTTTTGGAGATAAGGAATTGCAGCAACAAAACGATCCATCTGACAGGTGCGGCCTTTACCAGGGGCATTCACTACGCTTTCCCGGATAATGCGACCATTGGGCCTGGCAGGCATATTGTGCTTTCTGCAAATCCGAAGGCTTTTAGGGAGCGTTACGGTTTTCAACCCTTTGGCAAGTACCTTAGGGGGCTCGATAACAGCGGTGAAACAGTGGTTTTAAGGGATCCCCAAGGCAATGTGGTAGACGCCGTTACTTATGACGATAAGGATCCATGGCCTGAAACAGCTGACGGAACCGGTAAATCACTAACAAGAAAAAACCTTGATAATAATACTGACAGCGATGACCCGGGTAATTGGGACGCCTCACCTCAAAAGGATGGGACTCCCGGTGGAGAGAATAGACTTAAGATCGACGATTCCGGCGATGATGAAAACGCCTCCGCAAACGCGGCGGCTGGGCGGGTGAAGAATTGAGAACTGAAGGGAAATGAAACACCTATAACCCACCTCACCTGAAACTGTGTGAGATTTATTGAGAAAAGGGGAGATCAGTGGGATTTGCACTGTCTCAGATCAATATTCATTGGATTTTGAGTGTGTAGAGGTTTCTATTCACTTCACACGCTCCACTTCTCCACCCTTCAGTCTGAACGGTTTACAGCTTCGATGGAGTCGTGGGGATTCTGATTCTCACTACGGATTCAAGGGGCTTTATCTGAGATTTGGTGCTTCGACTAACCGCTTTTTTGTCCCCATTTGGTTATTAGTAGACAATAATTATCGGAAACCATTTTCCATTGGTGCCGTCTTGAGAGAGTTATTGTGAATCGTCGAGAGGAAATGACGTTTGAGATTTTGGTCCGTGAGAACACGCGGACGCTGACAGTATTTCTCCGTTCACGATTGGATGACGAGGCCGCAGTGGATGACCTGTTTCAAGAAACAATGCTAGTGGCCTGGAAGCGTCTCGATGATTGCGACCTGTCACGTCCATTTGGCCCTTGGTTGAGAGGGATTGCCTATCGACTTGTACTGGCACATTATCGAAAGCAAAAACGCAGTCCACTGCCATTGTCTGACGAAGTTTTGGAAATAGTAGATGAGCATTTCGAAAAGATTCACACACATCCTGGCGACACATGGGATGAAAAGATTGGGGCATTGCACAAGTGCCTCGAGTCATTGCCGGAAAAACACCGGACTGTGGTGCAGGAACGATACCTAGAGGATGAACCGGTCAAGTGCGTGGCAGATCGGTTGTCTATTTCCTTGGAAGCCTGCAAAAAACGTCTGCAACGAGCCCGAGCTATGCTGGCCAAGTGCCTTCGACTAAAGGGTGTACTTGCCACAGGGATGAAACAGGCATGAGTAAAGATCAAACGAGTCCAAACGAGGAACATTTGAGCCAATGTGGCGAGGATGATACCAAACAATCCTCTAATAACGATCAGGCCGTTGCTGAGGAGTCGCATCAAATAACCGCCGACGAAATAGTAATCCATGGACTGCTATCAGATATGGGTCGACGCACTCCTAATGAGGACGAGATGCGGGTTCAAGCGGTGATGCGGGCGATTAATGAAAAAAAAGAAGTGAAACCGTTTTGGTGGGGTTTGTTGCTAAAGCCTAAAAGGGTGGCACTGGGTTTATCTGCTTTGGTTGTTTTTTTCATTTTTTCTTTGGTAATTCAGAATTTCAATTCCGTACACGCAGCTTCGGCTACTTTGGAAAAGATTATCGCTGCAGCCCATAAAATGGGTGATCGCACATATTCCATATGGGTGATCAAGAATTATAAAGAGGTTCACCCGTCGCAGCGGAAGCGCCCTAAGGAATTAGACGGTGCGAGACTGTATGTTCGTGGTCATGATCAATATGTATTGATCCAAAAAATCACCAACGGTGGGCAGCGCCTTACCGGATGCGATGGTGAATTGGCTTGGGCGATGCGTGTTGATGGCCCAGTTCACGTTAGCTCTGATCTGAGTAGGTTTCGCGGTGGCCTGCCGGGGCATCAAAACGAGTTACCTTTTATCAATCTCAATGGCCAACTTAATCAATTGCAGGACAAATACGAGGTGGAACTTCTGCATGAAGCAGGACGCGAAGTTGAGGGACGCGTGATGGCAGGATTGTTGGGCATAAAGAAATCACGGGATGTAGGTGGCCCCAAACGAATTGAGATTTGGGCTGACCAGCAAACGGGTGTCATACAACGCATGATCATGGATGGAATGCCTCGAGCAAAAGGTGGGCCTCGGAGTTTAATATTGGAGTTGATCAGCCAAACTGAACTGCCTGTCGATTTCTATTCACACACCTATCATCACGAACCCAACCGCAAAATCAGATTCGAGTGAAAAACGATGATTCGAAAAAACTTAAAACACTTATTGCTGCGCTCACTTACGCCACTGCTTTTGTGGGACTCAAGGCCAAGCCCAATCTGTTTCCCTCATTAGAAATGACATCAAATCACGTTGCCTCAAATGACACTCAATAACATTGCCATAAAAGCGGCGCTCGCCTTGAGTCTAGCCACGACCGCGCACGCCGCCGACCGACCAAATTTTGTATTCCTACAGGGCGAAGCCCAAGGCTGGAGTAGTATGTCTATCCAGATGGACCCGAATAACCCGGAGTCCAAAAGCTATTTTTTCCATACACCCTCCCTCGCCCGGCTGGCCGAAGGTGGCATGCGTTTTTCGCGTTTCTACGCGCCGTCGCCACGCTGCACGCCATCACGTGCTGCCTATTTAACGGGCAAAAGCCCCGCGCAGCTGCACATGACCTATATCAATCCGAACCCGATGACCGGACGGGTTCAACTGCCCCGCACCTCGACCGAGCTTCCTTTGTCTGAGGTCACCATCGCCGAACACCTGAAGACCGCTGGCTATGCCACTGCGCATTTCGGCAAATGGCACGTCGGCCGCGCCAATCCAGTCCAACACGGATTCGACGAAAACGATGGCTCCAACAGCAATGCCGGTCCCGAGCGCGTTTCAAATCCCAATCCAAAACAGGCCTACGAAACTGCGACCAAGGGCATTGAATTCATGACCCGTCAAGCCAAGATCGGTAAGCCCTTCTTTCTCCAGATTTCCCAATACGGTGGCCGTAGCGCACTCGACGCTAAGAGCGAAACCATGGAAACAATGCGCCAACGGGTAGGCCGACGGGACGATCGTTTCATCGGAGCCGCTGCGGTCGCCTTGGACATGGATATCAACATCGGCCGCATCCTTGACACACTCGATGAACTTGGACTCACAGAGAACACCTACGTCTACTACACCGCCGATCACGGGACGCCTGGTCGCAACGGTCCGCTAGCCAACGGCAAAGGCTCCGTCAAGGAGGGCGGACTGCGCGTGCCTCTGATCTTCAGAGGGCCCGGCATTCAACCTGGCAGTTTCTCAACCATCCTCGCCTCGGGCGTGGATTTGTTTCCCACCGTCGCGGAATTGGCCGGCATCCGCATTCCCCTGCCCATCGGTGTCGAGGGAGGAAGTCTCAAGCCGCTCCTGTTCAATCATGGCACAGGCGCGATCACGCGACCGGGTGAGGCATTCGTTGCCCACTTCCCACATTACGACGGCGATCCGATCGGCCCTGCATCGGCTATCTACGACGGGGATTTCAAACTGATCCGTGCCTACGAGTCCGGTGATCGCTTTCTCTACAAACTCAGCGACGACCTCGGCGAACGGAACAATCTCGCATCGCAGATGCCGGGCAAGGCAGCCGAACTTGATCAACGATTGACGGCCTATCTCAAAAGGGTGAAGGCACAGGTACCCGATGTCGACATGTCCCTGCCTGTCCTGGCAGGCAAATCTCGCCGAGGCGACCGCCCACCCCGAGGACGCTTCGGCACTGGGGAACGTATAAGTATGTTTTTCATTTTGGATAAGAATCAGGACGGAGCGCTTTCACTGGTAGAATTAAATCAATTGCCGAGCCTGCTTCAAAGTTTGGATAAGAATCAGGACGGTAAGTTGAGCGCTCAAGAAACTGCATCCTTTCTCTCTCAAAAAAGATCTTTGTTTAGAGGAAAATAAAGAAATTCATAAAAGTAATTTATAATGAAAACAACTATACTCATAATGTTGTCATTGGCTTTAGTTTTATCAACTAAGGCACAATCAAACCAAAAAGCCGTTAAGTCCAAAGTTGGACCAGATATTGTAGCATATCAAGAAGCTAGATCTTTAGCACAGGGCCAAAACCAACCAAAAAGAAAGAGGCAGCGACGAGGTGGGCGTGGCGGCTCCGCTCCCGGAGGTAAAAGGAAACCGACCATGTCAGACACCCTGAGGGCCAATGTTTATGCTGATAACACTTTCATAATGTATATCAACGGAAACCTCGTCGCTGTAGATTCCATAGAGTTTATTCCCCACAACGTGGTCTCTGTTGATGTTTTGCCAGAGTACCCTATGACCATTGCTGTTATGGCTAAGGACAACGCAGATCAAGAAACGGGCATGGAATATGAGAATACAAACATAGGGGATGGGGGATTCATTCTTAAAATTGGTGAGAAAATTGTTTCCGGAAAACACTGGAAAGCAAAAAACTTTTTTCATGGACCAATAAAGAGCGACGAAAAAAATCTTAAAGTGATAAAGACTACTATTCCAAATGATTGGTTTAAAGCAGGCTTTGACGACAGTTCCTGGCCAAGCGCTAAGGTGTTTCAAGAGGATGAAATAGGCCCAAAGCAACCGTACTTCGATCATGATTTTACTGGAGCTAAATGGATTTGGAGTGATGATATAAAACTCGATAACACTGTTATTTTTCGACTAACAGTTGATGGCCCAGAGGCAGGTTTTTACACAGGTAGATAATTATTATTAACAAAGTAAATAAAATGAGACTTCAATCTAAATACTTCAGCTTATTGGTTGCTCTTTGGATTTTCATTCCAAATTCAGGAACCAGCCAAAATGTGCGAGACAATGACCAAGGGAAAGCTCGCGGAAAGTCAGAACGCAACATTAGGCAGGATGGTGCTAGCCAAGATCAAAGAAATCCCCCTAGGCGTCAACGCGCTCAAAACAAGGAGGATCGAAATAGAAACAGGAGAAACGACAGGGAGCGAGGAGAAGAGAAACAGCCAAGGAGCAATGATTTTGTTCTTCAAGCAATCGATCTCAACAGTGATGGCAGCCTCTCCAAAGACGAATTGGCTAATGCCGTGCAAGCTCTTAGAAAATTGGATCGTAATAGTGACGGACAGCTAACCCTGGATGAGTCCCAACAAGAGATATCATCAGGCGGCAAATCAAGGAGGGCGAGGTTCCAAGGGAATCGTCAAGAAAATGATTTTAGGCGCCCAAACCAAGCAGTTGTAAGAGCTCCTGAAAAGGTACGTCCAGACAGCAAGTCATTTATGGTAAGCAGTCCTGCATTTGCAAAAGGAGGCTCTCTGCCTATTGAATATACTGGAGACGGTCGCGGCGTTTCAATGCCTTTAACATGGGAAAATGCGCCGAAGGGAACCAAATCATACGCTTTAAGCCTGTGGCATTTGGCCCGTGATGGCGAGAAATCATATTGGGTTCTTTATAACATACCAGCTGATACTCATAGCCTGCCGGTGGATGTCAAAGGATTAGGACAAAGCGGCTACAACGATTGGAAGAGAACGGGGTACCAACCCATGCATTCGCAGGGTGGTGGGATCAAGGAATATAATATCACCGTTTATGCACTATCTGAGGAACTTAAATTTGATGACGTCAAGGTCGATCGGGCCGAGCTCCTTAAATCCATAAAAGGTATCACACTTGCAGAGGACACTTTGGCGTACACTTATGAAACATCAGGTCGAGCTGCTCGTAATTCTAATCAACGCCCTGAACTAGGAAGAGACCAGAGCAAAAAACGACAGGGGCAGCAAGGCGCACTGACTACAAAGGAGAAGAGCAGGGGGAATCGTTTCTCGGAATTCGATTTAGATAAGGACGGCAAGGTTACTTTCACGGAGTTTCTGCAGCGCGAAAAGACAAAGAAGGGGGAAGTAGATACTGAACGTGCCAGAGGTAAGTTTTCACGCGTAGACTCAGATATGAATGGCTCGCTCTCAGAGCAGGAATTGGCCAATGCGCCCCGGGGCAGAAACAACAACCGTCCGGAACTGCAATGATTATCAAATATTTTTATTTGTCGTCCATTTGTGTTGCCTTATGTAGCACAGGTTTGCCTCTAGCCCATTCTCATCCGGGGCATCATGATGAGAAACCAAATACCACGGTTAATGAAACTACATGGCGTGATTTAGAAGGTAAGTTGATTGAGAAAGGTTCCCTACTGATTTCCAATGATCTGTTGGCTACAATCGAACGACAAGATGGTCGATTGGTGCAGCTTCAAATACAAACACTTGATCAGGATAGTTTAAATTATGTGACAAAAAGTAAATCTGCAGTGGATAGGATTAACTCGTTTTCAAGTGTTTATGCTTTTCAAAAATCAAATACCAATAATAAAGAGACAGGCACTGGACTCTCTTTATCTCTTATGGAAAGTGTTTTTGCTCCATTTAAACCATTAGTAAATTCATACGGGAAAGGTGATTATTTCTTCATTGAATCAAACGGTTTGCCGCAGCATAGAATGATGGTCGGTATAACGGCATGGAACCAGCAAGTGCCGCTGCCTCATCCTTTCACTGGAGACAATGCTTTTCGGTTGCCACTTTTCCCTAAGTTTTCAGCAAACCCGGTCTCCGGCAGGGAAAATCTCTTTAAAGGGGCAATTGCGGTTGCAGCAAATGGGATCCCAATTTTCAACCCGATAAAGCAAGACGGTCGCACTGATACCTATCTGGCTGGCGAATTAGACGAATACGGTGGGCATGCAGGTAGAGCTGATGACTACCATTATCATATTGCGCCGGTTCACTTGCAAAAAATAATCGGGGAAGGAAAACCTATAGCTTTCGCACTAGATGGATATCCTATTTATGGATACAAGGAACCGGACGGATCACCTGTTAAGGATTTGGATTGGTTGAATGGTCATACCGACAAAAACGGGAATTACCACTACCATGCAACTTCTAATTATCCATATCTTAACGGTGGATTTCGCGGGCAAGTCAACCTCGCTGGTGGGCAAGTTGCTGTTCAACCTAAAACAAGAGGAGTTCGCCCTTACACGCGTCCTTTAAGAGGCGCAAAAATAACTGGTTTTGAAGGATCGTTGGACAAGGGATATAGTCTCAAATACAACCATAATGGAGTTGATCATGTCATACGGTACCTTGTGAAAGATGATAGTAAGGTGGATTTCGAGTTTGTTGATCCCCAAGGGGAATTAACCAAAGAGACATACTCGCCTCGTGAAAGAGGCCGGCGAAATCAACAATCGAACAACCTTCAGGAGAGGCAACGTCCGGAACGGCCTAATGACAGAGGCCAACTTCAACGAGAGCAGCCAGAAGGGAGGGGAAGTGGCAACTCCAGAACCTTCCGTATTATAGATGCGAACCGTGATGGAACGATTAATGCCCAAGAACTATCAAATGCCCTTGAATCCTTAATGGATTTAGATTCAAACAAGGACGGAACAATTAGTAAAGACGAGTTGAGAGGAGAACAGGGGCGTGGGCAAATGTCTCGAACTGAAGGGAGACGCAGCAGTTCTGGCGGACAGATCGTTAGGGGTATCAAGATGCCAACTCCTTTGTTTCGCACAGAAGTGCCAGAACACATTTATGACATAATTTTGGGTAAACCAACAAAAACAGCAGTGACGGCTAGCGTTCTAGCTTATCAGGATCTTCATTCCCGAATCTGCTTCGGTACTGAACCTAATGCTCTAGGCAAAACCTTAAATATTGGCCTCCTAGAGGCTGGCATCCCCAAAGAAGTTTTAATTGATGGGTTGAAAGCTGGCACCCAATATTTCTACAAACTTCAGTACGGAAAGAGCCTAACTAACCTAAATGAAAGTGAAGTTTTTCAATTCCACACATCACGGGACAAAGGCGATAGTTTTGTTTTCACCGTGCAAGCCGATTCTCATTTGGACTTTGGAACAGACCCCGCCGTTTACGAACAAACTTTGAAGAATGCACTCGAATCAAAACCGGATTTTCATTTTGCTCTTGGAGATGCTTTTTTTCCTGATAAGAGAGTACGATATCAGGACGCCCTGGATTCGTACATTGCACAACGATATTATTTTGGCTTGTTGTGTCATTCTGCTCCTTTGTTTTTCGCACTTGGAAACCATGATGGCGAATCTGGCTACCGTGATAATGGAAGGACGGAAAACATTGCAGTTTGGTCTGCAAAAACACGCAACAAATATATCCCGAATCCAGCCCCCAATGCCTTTTATAGTGGCAACACTTCAGTTCATCCTGAAATTGGTTTATTAAAGGATTACTATGCTTGGGACTGGGGAGACGCGCAATTCATTGTGCTAGATCCTTTTTGGTACTCAGGGCGTGGAGGTCGAGACGGGATGTGGGCAAAATCACTTGGTAAAAAACAGTATGATTGGTTGAAGGAAACCTTGGAGAACAGCGAGGTATCTTACCGATTCATTTTTTTGCACTATCTCGTGGGAGGATTGGATAACCAAACCAGGGGCGGAGTGAATATTGCCAATTTGTACGAATGGGGCGGGGAAAATAGCTCCGGTAAATATGAATGGGCAACTAAACGTCCGGGTTGGGAAAAACCAATCCATCAATTACTGGTCCAACACAATGTAAGTATCGTGTTTCACGGGCACGACCATTTGTACGCTAAGGAGGAACTGGACGGGGTAATTTATCAGGAAGTTCCGCAACCGGGCCATCGATCAGGAAACACTCGCAGCGCTGGGGCCTATGGCTATGATCAAAGAAACGTTATAGGAAGCTCTGGTCACGTTCGGGTTGCGGTTACTAATAGCGAGGTTAAGGTCGAATATATAAAGACACGTGTTGGGGGTGCGGAGCTTACTGCTTCACAACGTAAATATGTGGCTGACTCTTATTCGGTAAAGCCCCTAAACGTTAATCCATGAGTATTCAGTTGTTGTGATCTGATTTAAATATTCTGTTTTAAGGTATATAAATATGCAGCGAGTGATTGTTGTAATTTACTACCTTGTACACAACGTCTCACAAACATTTAGAACATCGGCCATTAAATCAGCACATCACTTACTATAACTGTGTGAGACTCATTGAGAAAAGGGAGAGACAGTGGAATTTGCACTGTTTAAGACCGTTCTTTATTGGAGTTTTGAGTGTGTAGAGGGTTCGATTCCCTTCACCCGCTCCACTTCTC
>JASLKI010000078.1 GCA_030747575.1 Verrucomicrobiota bacterium
GACTTGGAGTTCACGCGCAACCGCGAGCGTTATCAGTTTCTCAAGTGGGGTATGCAGGCGTTTGACACATTCAAGGTCGTACCGCCTGGCATCGGCATCGTGCACCAGGTGAATCTCGAGTATCTCGCGCGCGGCGTGTTGAGCGACGCGGACGGTGTCTGTTATCCGGATACGCTCGTCGGTACCGACTCTCACACGACGATGATCAATGGCCTGGGCATCGTCGGCTGGGGCGTGGGCGGGATCGAGGCCGAGGCCGGGATGCTAGGCCAACCTGTTTACTTCCTGACGCCGGACGTTGTCGGCGTTCGGCTCGAGGGCGCGCTGCGCGAGGGCGTCACCGCGACCGACCTGGCATTGACCGTTACTGAGATGCTGCGCGAGGCCAAGGTGGTCGGGAAATTCGTCGAGTTTTACGGCGAGGGAGCGAAGCAGTTGCCGCTGACGGACCGGGCGACCATTGCCAACATGGCGCCGGAGTACGGCGCAACGATGGGCTTCTTCCCGATCGATGAAGAGACGGTCAACTATCTCCGCGCGACCGGCCGTGCTGAGGAGCAATGCGCGACCTATGAAAATTATTATAAGGCACAGGGCCTGTTCGGCATGCCGGGCGAGGGCGAGGTTGATTACTCGGTGAACCTCACGCTCGATTTGGCCTCGATTCAGTCAAGCGTGGCAGGGCCGAAGCGTCCACAGGATCGTATTGAGGTGCCTAGCCTCGGCAGCAAGTTTACGGAACTCTTTTCGCAGCCGGTCGCCGATGGCGGCTTTGGCCGGGACGCTGCCGACTTGGCAGGCGTCACCGCCGACGTGCCGGTGCAGGGCAACGGGACCGAGTCGCTTGGCAACGGCGACGTGGTTATCGCCGCGATCACGAGTTGCACGAACACCTCAAACCCAAGCGTAATGTTGGCGGCCGGTCTGTTGGCCAAGCGCGCAGTCGAGCGCGGTCTGAAACTGGCACCGCTGGTGAAGGCGTCGCTCGCGCCTGGTTCACGCGTCGTGAGCGATTACCTTGGCAAAACCGGCTTGCAGCCGTACCTCGACCAGCTTGGTTTCAACCTTGTCGGCTACGGTTGCACGACGTGCATCGGCAACTCCGGCCCGCTCGATGCCGGGATCGAAAAAGCGATTCTCGACAACAATCTCGTTGTCGCCTCGGTGCTTTCCGGTAATCGGAACTTCGAGGCGCGCGTGCACCAAAATGTGCGCGGCAACTTCCTGATGTCCCCACCGCTAGTGGTGGCGTACGCGTTGGCAGGGCGGGTCAATATCGACTTGACGACTGAGCCGCTTGGCCAAGCAGAGGACGGTTCAGATGTGTTTTTACGCGATCTTTGGCCAAGCTTGGACGAAGTGCGCGACCACATGCAGACGGCGCTCCAGCCTGAAGTTTTCCGTAAACTGTACAGCAACTTCGCCGATCAAAACCCGAAGTGGAACGAGATTCCGTCGAGCGTCGGGCACGCCTACGAGTGGGACGAAGCTAGTACGTACATTCAGGAACCACCGTTTTTCGAAGGCTTCAGAATGGAGGCCGGCGCGATCGCCGAGATCATCGGGGCACGGCCGCTTGGTGTCTTTGGTGATTCGGTGACGACCGACCATATTTCCCCGGCCGGCGCGATCAAACCGGACTCGCCGGCGGGACGCTATCTCGTCGACAACAGCGTTGAGCAGGCAAGTTTTAACAGCTACGGCTCGCGCCGGGGCAACGACCGCGTGATGACGCGCGGCACGTTCGCCAATGTCCGCATCAAAAACCTGATGGTGCCCGGCACCGAGGGTGGCGTGACCCGGCAACAGCCAAGCGGCGAAACGATGGACATTTTTGACGCCGCAGCGAAGTACCGCGAAGAGGGCACGCCGTTGGTGGTCATCGGCGGCAAGGAGTACGGCACCGGCAGTTCGCGTGACTGGGCGGCTAAAGGCACTCGGTTACTCGGCGTGAAGGCGGTTGTATGCGAGAGCTTCGAGCGCATCCACCGGTCAAACCTTATCGGCATGGGTGTGTTGCCGCTGCAATTCAAGGACGGCGTCGGCGTCGCCAGCCTGCAACTCGACGGCACGGAGCTATTTGACGTGCTTGGTCTGGGTGACGATCTCAAGGCGCAGCAGGAGTTGACGCTGCGAATCATCCGTGCCGACGGGGCTGACGAAGAGGTGGCTGTACTGTGCCGGATCGATACGGACATCGAGGTCGAGTACTACCGGCACGGCGGGATTCTCTCCTACGTGCTGCGGCAGTTGGTGGCGAGGGGCTGACGCGAATTCGGGTTTTTCGCTGTTTTGGCTTGCCTTTTTTGGCTGTCCTGCAATTGATTCCCGCCCTGTTTATGAGCGAGTCGAACGAACCAGACATCATGTACCACGGCGCCGAGTGGTTTGAGGAAAACAAGGGCAAACTATTGTACGGCGCACTGGCTGTCATTATTGCTGCCGTAGGAATCCAGTTTTCTTTGAAGAACTCGGCACAAACCAAGGCTGCCTCCGAGTCGGCGCTGTTCGATGTTCAGAATCGGGACGCGACGAACTTGGAGGACATAGCTGAGGCTTACGGGACGGTGAGCATCGATCAGGCTGGCAAACCGGTCGCCCAGCGGGCGTTGATCCTGAGCGCGAAAACGTGGCTTGAGGCGGCGGACTACGACAAGGCGCAGTCGGCATTCAAAAGATACCTTGCCGATCACGCCGATGGGTTTTGGGTGGATGAAGCCAAGCTTGGCCAGGCGATTTGCCAGGAGGCCAACGGTGATGAGGCGGATGCGATCATGACGTATCAAAGCCTGACCAACAGTGCCTCCGCAGTCATACAAAACCGCGCGGCTGCGCTCCTCGAGGCGGCACAAATCAAGCTCGGACCATTGGTGGCAAAACCAAAACCGGCACCGGTGCCGCCAGCCGAGGTAGCCAAGCCGGCGACTCCCATTGCACCCAAGCCAGAAGCACCTGCTGCCCTGCCAGCGCCGGTCGCCCCGGACAACAAGTAACTCCTCCAGAATTGTGAATATCGCAATCATTGGAACCGGCTATGTCGGTTTGGTGACGGGCGCTTGTTTTGCCGAGGTCGGCCACAATGTCATCTGCGTAGATTGCGACGAAGCCAAGGTCAAGTTGTTGCAGGGCGGTGGTATCCCAATCTTCGAGCCGGGCCTCGAGGAGATGGTCAAAAAGAATGTGGCCGAGGGGCGGCTCATCTTCACCGCGAGCACGGCGGAGGGGGTCGAAAAATCGGATGTCATTTTCATCGCCGTGCCGACACCCCCACTCGACGACGGGTCGGTTGATCTCAGTTTTATCGAGCGAGTGGCCCGCGACATCGCTGAAGCAACAACCACTTACAAGGTGGTCGTTGACAAGAGCACCGTACCGGTCAAGACCGGCGAGAAAGTCGCCGAGACGATCAAGCGCTACTGCAAGGCGGAGTGCGATTTTGATGTCGTTAGTAATCCGGAATTCCTGCGCGAAGGCTTTGCGGTGGAAGATCTTATGAATCCGGATCGCATCGTGGTTGGCACGCGCTCGGATAAACCCGTGGCGGCAATGCGGGAGATTTACGAGCCGTTCAATGCGCCAATTATTTTCACCGACATAAATTCGGCGGAGTTGATCAAGCACGCCGCCAACTCGTTCCTCGCGATGAAGATTTCTTACATCAACGCCGTGGCGGCCATCTGCGAGGCGACAGGCGCGAACGTTGAGGAAGTGGCAACCGGGATCGGCATGGACGAGCGCATTGGCCGCCGGTTCCTCAACGCGTCACTTGGCTTTGGCGGGAGTTGTTTCCCTAAAGACTTGAGCGCGTTCATCCGCATCAGCGACGACCTTGGCTACGATTTTGGGTTGCTGAAAAAAGTGCAGGAAATCAACGCGGGACAGATGGATCGATTCCTGAAAAAGATCACCGATACGCTGTGGATTTTGAAGGGTAAAACCATCGGCGTGCTGGGTTTGGCGTTCAAGCAGAACACGGACGATGTCCGCATGTCGCCGGCGATCGAGGTTTGCCAGCGCATGCTGAAGGAAGGGGCGACACTGCGCGTGCACGATCCCAAGGCGATGGAGAAAGCCAGAGGGTTGCTGCCGGCGGAGGGTGTCACGTATGTCGATGACATGGACAGTGTGGCTGACGGTTGTGACGCGCTTGTGGTGGCGACCGAGTGGCCTCAGTTCAAGGATCTGGACCTGGCCAAGGCGCGGGAGGCGATGACGTTGCCGATCCTGTTCGACGGGCGAAACCTGTTTGACCCGGCGGAGATGGAGCAGCTTGGCTTCACCTACAAGAGCATTGGCCGTTAAGCCCATCGACGTTGCTGCCGGACTGGTTTTTCACCAGCAAAAAATTCTCATCACCCAACGCCTCGAAGGCAGTCACTTGGCGGGCTTGTGGGAATTCCCCGGTGGCAAACGCGAGACGGGCGAGACGTTTGAGGGTTGCCTCGTTCGGGAACTTCGCGAGGAACTGGGCATCGAGGTTGCTCTTGGCCAGGCGTTTGAGGAAATCACCCACGACTACCCCGGGAAAACCGTTCACTTGAAATTCTTCCTTTGCCGATTGGCCAAGGGCGAGCCGCGCGCCATCGGCTGCGCCGCGTACGAATGGGCCACGAGAGAGAGCTTGCCCAAGCGCGATTTCCCTCCGGCCGATGAACGACTGCTTGAGCGCTTGGTCGACAGTGCGGCACTCTGGCGGTAGCAATCTCGAATCGACCAAAAGTGTCTTGGCAGTATTGCTTAAGAAATATTGGCTTTTGTCAGTAGTCAACACGGTATTTCTTATCTTTTGTGCCAGCTTAGATTTAAATATCGCTGAATAACTTATTTATGAACTGAATAGATGCGGGGTTTCCGGACATAATTGTGTGCGTTTTCTCCGACAAGGCTTTGTTCTTGAATGAGATGGATTTTGTCCTACTACCACTTGTTCAGCATTGGGGCTCATAGTTTCCATAATTCCGCCGGGGGTCATCATTAGCTTGAGGTTTGCAGCCTGTTTGGTTATGGCCAAGCGTCCGATTTGTGGAAGCCCAAGCGTTCAAACTTCATTCACCCTTCGAGCCGGCGGGGGATCAGCCCGGGGCGATCCGGAAACTGACCGCTAGTTTGCTCGCCGGTGAACCACATCAGACGTTGCTTGGTGTCACCGGATCCGGCAAGACGTTCACTGTGGCCAACGTCATTCGCAACCTCAACAGGCCGACACTCATCATTTCCCACAACAAGACCTTGGCCGCTCAGTTATACGCTGAGTTCAAGGGTTTTTTCCCCGAAAACGCCGTCGAGTATTTTGTGAGTTACTTCGACTACTACCAGCCGGAAGCCTACATTCCGCAGACCGACACGTTCATTGAGAAAGACTCGAGCATAAACGACGAGATTGAGCGTCTACGCCTTTCGGCGATGAGTTCGCTTCTCGCCCGGAGAGATGTGGTCGTCGTCGCAAGCGTCTCGTGCATTTACGGTGTCGGTGAAAAAAGCGACTTCGAGCAGATGGTTATTCGACTCGGCGTCGGTGAGGAGTTCGGTCGGCAACGCCTGCTGGCGCGTTTGGTTGAGATTCAGTACGAGCGTAACGACATTCAGCTCGAGCGAGGCCAATTCCGGGTGCGCGGGGATACGGTCGAGATTCGCCCGGCGGAAACCGAAGAGGGGATTCGTGTTGAGTTTTTCGGTGACGAGATTGAGCGCATTACTCAATTTGACCCGCTCACAGGCAGCACACTCGAACCGTTGCCGGGCGTTGTTGTCTTTCCAGGCAAGCAGTTCGTCACGCCGATGGAAAATATCAAACGCGCTCTCGTGACCATTCGAGACGAGCTTGGCTGCCGCGTCGCTGAGTTGGAGAAAAGCGGAAAGCTGCTCGAGGCCCAGCGTATCCGGATGCGCACCGAGTACGACCTTGAGATGATGCTTGAGGTTGGCTTCTGCTCCGGCATCGAGAATTATTCGCGCCATCTTAACGCCCGCCCGCCCGGCTCGCGCCCCAGCACGCTGATCGATTTTTTCCCAAAGGATTTCCTGCTGGTGATCGACGAGTCGCACGCCACCGTCCCTCAGATAGGTGGGATGTTTGCCGGTGATCGATCCCGCAAGACGGTCTTGGTTGAGCACGGTTTTCGCCTGCCCAGTGCCTTGGACAACCGGCCGTTGAATTTCACCGAGTTTCAGTCGCTCCAAAACCAGACGCTCTACCTCAGCGCTACGCCTGCCCAGCGCGAGATCGAGTGGGCCAAGGGCCAAGTGGTCGAGCAGATCGTCCGGCCGACCGGGCTTATCGATCCGCGCATCACTCTCAAGCCGCTCAAGGGCCAGATCGATGACCTCATCGAGGAGGCCCGAAAGTGTGTGGACGAGGGTGAGCGCGTGCTCGTCACGACATTGACCAAGCGCACCGCCGAGGAGTTGACCGACTACCTTGCTGACATCGGCGTTAAGGTTCGTTATCTACACAGCGACATTGGCGCAATCGAACGGGTCGAGATCTTACGATCACTGCGCCACGGTGAGTTCGACGTGCTCGTGGGCATCAATCTGCTGCGGGAGGGGTTGGATATTCCCGAGGTGTCATTGGTCGCCATCCTCGACGCGGACAAGGAAGGGTTCTTGCGCTCGACAACGAGCCTGGTGCAAACCGCCGGGCGTGCGGCGCGACACTTGAACGGGCGGGTGATCCTTTACGCCGACAAAAAAACCCGGAGCATCCGCGAGTTCTTGCGCATTTGCGAGTACCGCCGCAAACGGCAGATTACTCACAACGAAAAGCACGGCATCACGCCGCAGAGCGTAAGTCGCCCGATCGAGCAGCGCCTGGGAGACCGCTTCGGAGGTCAGCAGGCCAACGCGGCGACACTACGCGAGTCAATGGACGACATCGACGTTGTCGAGACCATTCGCGAACTGGAAAAAGAGATGATCGAGGCTGCGGAGAAACTGGAATTTGAAAAAGCCGCGCTACTGCGCGACCAGGTCAGCGAACTCAAAAACCTAACTGGCGATCGGGCGGGAAACGTCCCCAAGGCAAGCGCCGTTACCTACCTCACAAAAAAGAAAAATAAGTGAAAAAGCTGACCACATTCGCCAGGCGAAGCACCTGACTAGATTTGCTGGTTTTTGGATTCAAATGGGATGCTGTGCTCTTTTGAAATGAGATTGGCTGCAATGCGTCCGGATTCGTAGATCGTTGGCAGTCCGCTTCCCGGATGAGTTCCGCCGCCGACAAGATAACAGTTGTCCAACTCCTCAAATTTATTGCGTGGCCTAAAATAAAGCATTTGCGTAAATGAATGTGCGAGGTTGAAGGTGGCTCCGAATTGAATATTCATATCCTGCCATGTTTGAGGTGTGAATATGATTTCTTCACGAATATGATCTTCAAGGTCCGACATTTTAGCACGTTCTATAAGGGCTTTTATGACTCGATCACGAAAAGTTTTTTTCTCATTACTCCAGTCGATTTCAGACTGCTGGTTTGGGACTGGAACAAGGACGTAAACTGATGAATGACCTGCGGGGGCGAGTGTGTGATCCGTTACACTGGCGTTACGAACATAGAACGAGAGCTCCTCAGACAAAACCTTGTTTTCGAAAATATCCTGAATGTTACCTTTGTAATCTTCTGCAAAAAAAACTGTGTGATGAGGGAGGTCGTAAACCTTGTCAAGGCCAAGGTGCAGCATGAAGGTGGAGCATGAATACTCTTTGGAATCAATTTTTTCTGGGCTATATTTTTTGAGGATGTTTGGCGGGACAAGATTCTTCATGGCGTACCCAAAGTCGGCGTTAAGCACAGTTTCATCTGCAAGGTTTACTTCTCCGTTTTCCAATTCAGCGCCGAGGACTTTTTTGTTCTTGATAACCAATTGTTTCACTGGAGTGTTCAAATGGATCTCAACCCCGTGTTCACGGCACACCCTTGACATAGCATCGGATATTTCGCTCAGCCCACCGATAGTGTGGTAGACGCCAAATGCATGTTCTACGTATGGAAGAATTGCAAATGCACCAGGGCAATCCCAGGCTGACATGCCCAGATATTTTGACTGGAATGTGAATGACAGTTTTAGTTTTTCGTCTTTGAAGTAGTCTCCAAGCACACCGATTAAAGATCGCCCTATTGAAAGATTAGGAGCAGCTTTTATGAATTCCTTGGAAAAGTATTGCTTGAAGGAGGCGTAATCCTTTTGAAGGCAAGGGTACATCAAATCAAAGCGGCGTTTTTCTGCAGTCATGAAACGGTCATATCCATCCCTGTTGCCGGGGAAAGCCTGATCCATTTGCTGGAGCATTGCTTCTCTTTGAGTCGTTGGTTCTAGCCTGACATCATTGAATTGAAGCCGGTACATAGGCTCCAGTCTCGCCAGTTTTAGATAGTCATCAATATTTCGCCCAGCTTCCATGAAGACTTCATCGAGGATGAATTTCATCATCAAGAAAGTTGGGCCGACATCGAACTTGTACCCGTTACGAATAATGGCGGCATTGCGCCCGCCGACTCGATTAGATTTTTCGAATAGCCGAACTTTAAAACCCCTACGGGCGAGTAGCATTGCAGTAGTCAACCCTCCTGGGCCTGCACCAACGATGTTGACGCTAGCATGCTCTCTTTGACTTCCCATCAAGATCTGAACGCAGGTTAAGCTTTGGAGTAAACCACCGCGCCTTGGTTGGTGAACTCGGCGGACTTTTCGCGCATGCCTTCCTTCAGGGCCTCCTCCTCGGTGTAGCCTTTTTCGGTGGCGTATTTTCGGACGTCCTCGGTTATTTTCATCGAGCAGAAGTTGGGGCCGCACATGCTGCAGAAGTGCGCGGTTTTGGCGCCGTCGGCAGGGAGTGTTTCGTCGTGGAATTCTCGCGAGCGTTCCGGGTCGAGGCCTAGGTTGAACTGGTCCTCCCAGCGGAACTCGAATCGCGCCTTGCTCAAGGCATTGTCGCGGAACTGTGCGCCGGGGTGGCCCTTGGCCAAGTCGGCGGCGTGCGCGGCGATTTTGTATGTGATGACGCCTTCCTTTACGTCCTGTTTGTTTGGCAGGCCAAGGTGTTCCTTGGGCGTGACGTAGCAGAGCATCGCACAGCCGTACCAGCCGATCATCGCCGCGCCGATGCCGCTGGTGATGTGATCGTAGCCCGGCGCGATATCGGTCGTGAGTGGGCCAAGCGTGTAGAACGGCGCCTCGTCGCACCACTCGAGCTGTTTGGTCATGTTGTCGTGGATCATGTGCATCGGCACGTGGCCGGGGCCTTCGTTCATCACTTGCACGCCAAGCTCCCACGCTCGCCGGGTCAGGTCGCCTTGCACCTTGAGTTCGGCGAACTGAGCCTCGTCGTTGGCGTCGGCGATGGAGCCGGGGCGGAGGCCGTCACCGATGCTGAAGCTCACGTCGTAAGTAGCGCAGATTTTGCAGATGTCATCCCAGTGTGTGTAGAGGAAGCTCTCGGTGTGATGTGCGAGGCACCATTTGGCCATGATCGAGCCGCCGCGGCTGACGATACCGGTCAGGCGCTTGGCCGTCAGTGGCACGAAGCGAAGAAGAACACCGGCGTGGATGGTGAAGTAGTCGACGCCCTGCTCGGCCTGCTCGATGAGTGTGTCGCGGAAAATCTCCCAAGTCAGATTCTCGGCTTTGCCGTCTACCTTTTCGAGCGCCTGGTAAATCGGCACAGTGCCGATCGGGACGGGTGAGTTGCGGATGATCCATTCGCGGGTGGCGTGAATGTTTTTGCCGGTGGAAAGATCCATGACATTGTCGGCGCCCCACTTGGTTGCCCATCGCATTTTCTCGACCTCCTCTTCGATGCTCGACGCGACGGCGGAGTTGCCGATGTTGGCGTTGATCTTGACGAGGAAATTGCGGCCGATGATCATCGGCTCGGCTTCTGGGTGGTTGATGTTAGAGGGGATGATGGCTCGGCCTCTGGCCACCTCGTCGCGGACAAATTCCGGCGTAATCTCGTCGGGGATACTCGCACCCCACGGGTTGCCGGGATGCTGGTGGGCCAGCGAGTTGGCCGGAGCTTGGCCAAGCGCTTGGGCGTCCTCTCGGAGCTTGGCCAAGCCGATGTTTTCGCGGATGGCGATGTGCTCCATCTCCGGCGTTATGGTGCCCTGTTTCGCATACCAATACTGGGTGACAGGATGGCCGGCGGAGGCGCGGAGCGGCTTGCGCCTGAGCCCCGGGAACTCAGTCAACCGGTTGGCTTTGTCGCGTTGGGTAGCGTGGTCGGCGTGGACGTTTGAGAGGTAGCCGTTGTCGAGCGGCTTGGCTATGCGGCCGTCATATTCCTCGACGTCGGCGCGGTCGCGGATCCATTTGTCGCGCAAGGCAGGGAGTCCTTTTGTGATATCGCCGTCAAAATCGGGGTCGCCCCACGGGCCGCTGGTGTCGTACACGCGCACCGGTGCGTTATCCTCGACGTCGCCGCTGAGTGACTTGGTGGGGCTTTGGGAGATTTCACGAAACGCCACGCGGACGTCGGGATGGATTGTGCCGTTGACGTAAACCCGCTTTGAGTTGGGTAACTGGTCCTGGCTTGACGGTTCGAAGGAATCGGTTGATGCGATCATTTTTCTTGGAGAGAACTGGAAAGTCTCCCCCGTTCACCTGGGGGGAAAGTCAGCCCAGAGTCGGACACTGTCAAGAAACTACCAGCTTGGGTGCTCCGGTAGGCTGGAGTCGAACTCGGCAAACAATTTTGCCTCGTAGTCGCCGGCGAACGTGCCCTCGAAAAAGCGGTCAAGAGCCTCGCCGTGAAGGCGCTCCCATGACGACTCCTCTTGACCGGGTAGGATTGGGTAAAACAGCACGCCGTTGGCCTTGGCCGCTTTATGGTCGCCCGGCGCATCGCCGATCATGAGCACTTTTTCCGGAGGGTACTTGCCTGCGGCAGCGAACTGGATGTGCTCGGTCTTGGTCCCCATTCCCTGTCCGGCGATTGCCTTGACGAACTTGGTGATGTCGTGTTCGTCCCACTCGCGCTCGAGCGCGTCGCTGGGAGTTTGCGAGATGACCATCATGTCCGCTCGGCCAAGCGCTTTGGCCAGGCACTCGCGAACGAGCGGGAAAGGTGGTACGCCGTGGACGATGTCGGCGATGTGTGCATTGACGGCGTCAGACCAATCCTTGACCGGAGCCAAGTCGTTGTTGCCGCCCGCGACCTCGGCGGCGAGAGTGGCGTTGCCGAGCTTGGTTTCGCGCGCCATCCACTCGTTGAGTGCGGGGTGGCTTGGAACGTTGACGTTGCGGGCCTGCACCTCGGGTCGCTCGCGGAGCAGTTCAAGCGAGCGGACCATGGCTGGGAAGCGGTTGGTGCCCCGAGTCTTTGAGTAGAGGTTCACGAACTCCCACACCTGCCGGGCATATTTGCTCACTGCCTGCAGTCCGTTGTGTTTCACGAACATCGGTACGAAACATTCCTTGTGCTTGATCTCCATTGAGTCAAACACACAGCCATCGGAGTCAATGCCTATGAAAAAGTCGCTGTCGGGCTGAAAGTCGCGGAGGACTTGTGCGGGGTCGCTCATCCTCAAGCGTTGTAAGTGGAGGAGGAGACGTTGCCGCCGCGGCCGGTCCAGTTTGTGTGGTGAAACTCGCCGCGCTCGCGGTCTATGCGTTCGTAAGTGTGTGCACCGAAATAATCGCGTTGAGCCTGCAAGAGGTTGGCGGGGAGCGTCTCGCTGCGGAAGGCGTCGAAGAAGCTGAGTGCGGTCGAGAAGGCCGGTGCCGGGATGCCCTTCTTGGCGGCAGTGGCCACGACGTTGCGCCAGCCGCGCTGGCTCTTTCGGATCTCGCGCTTGAAGTGCGGGTCGAGCAGCAGGTTCGGCAGTCGCTTGCGCTTGTCGAATGCCTCCTTGATTTTGCCGAGGAACTGGCTGCGAATGATGCAGCCGCCTCGCCACATGAGGGCGATCTCGCCGTAGTTGAGCTTCCAGCCGTACTCGGCTGCTGCTGCACGGAGCAGCATGAAGCCCTGCGCGTACGAAATGATTTTTGAGGCGTAAAGTGCGCTGCGGATGTCGTCAATGAATTTCTCGCGGTTGGTCTTGATGACCGGCTTCGGGCCGCGAAGTTTCTTGGAGGCGGCAACGCGCTCCTCCTTCATCGCGGAGATACAGCGGGAAAAA
>JASLKI010000079.1 GCA_030747575.1 Verrucomicrobiota bacterium
CAGGCGCGGCGCACCGGCCCAGCCCGCGTGCGGCTTGGCCACATTGGCCGCTCCCGGGGTCGCCCGCGCAAATAGCGCTTGGCCAATCGCATCCGCAGCCACGCCGACCGTGGCATCCGGCGGGCACGGTGTCAGCGAGAGCGTGGCGGAGAGTTGGCCAATCGGTTCGGTGAGCATCACCGCGTCATCGCCGTCGCCAAGCTTGAAGTTGGCATGCAGCGCCGCCGCTGGCAGCGCCCACTTGGCCTTGAGCCAAGTCTCGACGGCGGCGATTTCGTCGTCGTTGAGTTCGCGGTTGTAAGCCAGCACTTCGCCAATGTCGCCGTGCCAGTTGCGATCCGGCACAAACCGATCCGAGCCGACCAGGCTGGCTTGCAAGCGCCGCGCAGCCACGCTCGTGATGAGGCAGAGCGATCTCGGCCATCGCGCCGCCGTGGGGTTCACCGGCGCGCCGTCGATCCGCACGGCCGAGTCCTCCCCGGCGAAGCCGCTGTGGGGGTGAAAATACAAAACCCGGTCACCGCCACGCGTGAAGTCCGCCGTTTTGTTCTCCCCCAGCACAGCACGAAACGAGCTCGTCGCGTGGGCGTTCTCGCGCGCAACGACGAACACCGTTCGAACATCGTTGAGCAACTGAAACGCCAGCCAGTCGTCCAGCCCGTCGAACCGCAACACCGGCAACCCGCTCAACGGATCAGTCGCCCGTTGCGGCTGCCGGGTGATGTCGGTTTGTGCGGCGGTGATGCCGGTGGGCGATTGCCAACGCGACACGCGGCCCTCCGCGTCGGCAGTGAGCGAGTCGGTGTTTGTGGCGTCGAGCCAAAGCCGAAGGCCCGGAATGTCGGCAGGCCGCTTGACGGCTGGGTTTGGCTGTTGGAGGTCGCGCTTATCCTTCCCCGATGCGAACACCAGCAGATGCGCTCCCGGCGCAATCGCGGTTTTTGGGAAGCTCCACTTGAACGGCTGCGCCGAGTCGTCGGACAGCCCAAAGCCTCCCAAGTCCACCGACGCGGCGGTGGGATTGTGCAGCTCGATCCAGTCTGGAAAATCGCCATCCTCGTCGGCCAGTGTCGTCCGGTTGTTCGCCATCACTTCGCTGATAATGATCCCGGGATTTTTGGCCAAGCGGCTGTCGTCCGGCTGAGGCCCGTACACGATGCGCTCAAGCCAGCGACCGTCCGTACCGGCCAAGCCAATTTCCCCCTGCGCCGACGAGAGCCTGAAACCCAGCGCGCGGCTGTCGAGAGGGAGTCCCGCCTTCGCGCCGATGAAGCTCAGCGGCGGGAAGACAAACATCGCAGGCACGCCGATCGGCTGGCTGGAGAGTCGCATCCGGTCGAGAGCCACGGGCAACGCGCCCGGGTTGGCCAACTTGATTGCGTCGCGCTCACCGGCAGCTGGATTGGCCACCCACTGGGCCACTCGCACGGCGTCCGCTTGGCCAAGCGCGAGCGCGACGTTCGGCTCGCCGAGCGTTGGCCGGGTGAGCGTCCAGTCGCCGGTGCGGCCGGCACGCCCGATGGAGTGCCCCTGCAACTGCGGCCCGAACTCGACCGAGTCGAGCCACTCACCGCTGCCGTCAAAAAGCCAAACGCCTTCGCCATCGGCGTCCAGCTTGAAACCGAGTTCACCGCCCAGCACGAGGTGCGCCCCGGCCACGAGGTGCGCTCCCGGTGGAAATACAAACTTGCGGGGCTTAGCCGGATCATCGGTAAGGCTCATGCCGCTCAAGTCGGTAACGGTCGCGCTGTCGTTGAACAGCTCGACTTGATCCGGCGCACCGTCGGCTGACCAGGCGAGCACCTCGTTGATGACCAAGCGCGAGTGGTTTGGAGCAACCGTCCATGACTTCGAGCGACTCGCTTGGCCAAGCGGCTGCCAAGCGCCCGCGCTGTTTTTGCCGATGACCTCGATGAGGGTTTCGCCGGGCTCGAGCTTGGCCAGGCGGATCGGCTCCACGATGGGATGGACACCGCCAAGCGGGCCATCGTTGACGCGGTAGCGGTAGTGCGTGATACCCGGCCCGCCGACGGTGAGCGCGGCGTTCGTCTCGCGCGTCGGCGTGGGCGGTTCGCCGGAGATTGACGCGCCGTCGGGCACGCGCGCGCCCATGTCGAGCCCGTTCGGCCCGGTGCCAATCGCGGGTGAGCCGGGCAGCAGCCGAACGTCGAGCGGCGCATCGGCAAACATCGGATCGGCGGCGAGATTGCGTTCGCCGAGCCAGTCGTGCAACTTGCGGATGATCGAGTCGAACACGTGCAGCCACACCCAGTTTTGCTCGAGCCAAAGCGGCTTGAGGTGAATCAGGTCCGCCTTGTTGTCAAAAAAAATGTTGCCGATAAGCCGGGCGCCGCGCGGCATCTCGAGCTCGCGCAGCGGCTCGTCGAACGCGATTGCACCAAACGTGCCGCCGTAAAACGTGTTGTTAGACGCCTCGAGCTGCCCGCCCTGTTTGAGCAAAATGTGGTGGTCGTTGTCGTAAAAAACATTTCGCACCACGGTGATGTCGGACGCCTGTTCGCCGTGCCGCCCCGTGGCCAGCGCGGCGGAGATACTCGAGGTTGTGTTGCGCTTGTGAAAGCCGTGAAACGTGTTGCCCTCGATGTGCGCGTCCATGCCGTCGAGGTCGAGCCCGTCATCGCTGCCGCCAAAAAACTCATTGTCGTACATCTGCAAAACTGGCCCGGGCCGCTTGCCGCCGCTGACGTCTAAAATGTCATTGTAGCCGCTCGTCATGCCGAAGCGGTTCCGCTCAAAAACCAGCTTGCCGCCGTCGCGAATGCCGATGCCGCGCACATGCTCGCTGTGGCTGAGATCTGGGAACACGCTGTCACGCACAGTGAGCGACGCGTCCTGAAACCAAATCAGGTTCGTCCGCGTGCCGTGCCACTGCACATGGTCTAGCGTGACTACTGAGTTCGTGACCGCCAG
Organism: Verrucomicrobiota bacterium; assembly: GCA_030747575.1. Classification (GTDB taxonomy): domain Bacteria; phylum Verrucomicrobiota; class Verrucomicrobiia; order Limisphaerales; family UBA1096; genus UBA1096. Next base: position 2,932 of record JASLKI010000079.1, read on the forward strand.
CGCGTACGAGCCGGTGTGATGAAAATCGACGTGCGCGATCCGATTATCATGCGCCGAGTCGCTGAAGCCAACGCCACCCCACGCGCCGGCTGTTCCCGGCGCGCGAAGAAACTGGATACGCCGTTGCTCGTCGCCCTCGGCAAGCAGGCGTCCCTCGACGAGCAGCCTTCCCTCCGGCCCGAAACAAATCGTCGCGCTGGGATCGACCGTCAACGTGACGTCCGCCGGCACAACCAGCGGTTTGTTGACGAGCAGCGGCCGCGCCGCCGTCCAGCGGGTGGAGCGTGTCAGCCGTTGGGCAAGCGAGCGGGTGGGCGCGTCGCCATGCCAGACGTCGGTGTGTTGCCGGGCGACCTCGTTGCCATCGGCGTCCAGCGCGCGTACGAGAAGCCGGTTCAGTCCGCGCCGCAATGTGACCTTGGCCTGCCACCGCGCTTCCGGCGCAAACCAGTCGGCGGTTTGGCCGTTGACCTCGACTGCGACCGTTGTGGTGGCCGGCGCTTGACCGGACAAAGCCGCCATCGCGCTATCGGAAAAAAAGAAGCCGTCGCGCGTGGCCAAGCCGGTGGCGACGGTCAGCTCTGGCGGGATTTGCGACAGTACAAACTCGCGCCGCTTGGCAGCGAACGACTTCAGCCGATCGACCTCGGTGCGCGGCAAATAATCGCCGACGAGCCGGTCGATCACCGGCTCAAGTTGCTCCGCCGAAAACACCGTTTGGGCGAGGTCTTCCAAGTGAAACCAATACCGCACGGCCACCGCCGGGCGGCTCATCAGTTGGGCAAGTGCCGGGTTGGCGGCAGCTCGCCAAAGAGGGCTTTGCGTCCCGCCCTGTGTGCCAAGCACGGCGTCGAGGTCGTACGGGATCAGAGCGGATCGCCGGTCGGCTGTGCCGAAGTACAGCGCGTAGTCGCCCTTGTCGCCGGTAACGAGGCTCGTCTCCTCGTTGCCCAGCAAGTCATGCACGGCGAGGTGCCGCATCCAGGCGTCAACGTCCATCCGGTCGGCCAGCGGAGACTCGTCCGCCTTGCCAAGCGCGCGGAGGAATTCGGTCAAGTCGGAGTAGTCATTTTGCCACGCATTGGTTTGCTTGGCATAAAAATATTTTTCCGCGTACGACGCGGGCTCGTCGCCGTGAAATTTCAAGTCGGCGTAGCCACCGCCCTTGTAAAGATTGCCGCTGTTGTCGTTCGGAAACTGCCAGCGTATGTACTCCGAGTTCAGCGGATCCAACTCGGCGTAGTGAGCGAACTGGCTTGCGCCGCCGAGCCGCTTGTTGTTCTCAAACACGCGCACAGCCCGGGCTCGCGGCGCGGGCAAACCGGCGAGGCGAAACAACGCGCTGCCGAGTTCCTGCGCATGCGGATGGATGGCGTTGAGATTGACCGCCGTGTGACCGCGCCACGGCCGGTCGTTGGGAAAGTTGACACGCCGGCTCTTGTGCGTTGCCGCACGCGACGTGCTGCCGCGCAGCCGCACGCCGACGTTGTAATGCACGCGCGTCCGGCCGCTCTCGGTGTTGACGAGCGTGCCGCTCATCTGCGCGTCGCTGGTGTTGTGCCAGGGGCGGCGGCCGATCTCGGCCAGCTCGTCGCGCTCGAGTTTTGTCAAAACAATACGTTGCACGGGGCGCCCCGGCGTGACGGCTTGATCGTCCACTTGATACAGCAACCGAGGGCAGTTGTTCGGTGCGCTAGGCCAAGCGCGCGCCGCGCCTTGGCCGTCGGTTGCGCTGACGTAAAACTCAACGACCTGGCCGTTGGCCTGCGGCGAGATCGTTGCCGCAAATTGCTCCGCACCGGATCGCGCCATCGGCAGTTCGGAGAAATTGGCTTCGCCGTCGAGCCGGTAAAAAAGCTGGGTGCTGATCCCGGCCGGCGACTCGTCGATGACGCGAGCGGTGACGGTCACCGGGTCGGTGGATCGTGGTACAGCGGGCGAGTGAACCGTGTCGAGAATCATCGGCGACAGGTTGGCGAGTTTGCTGGAGTTGGCCCGGCCGGGGGTGCCGCGCCCGGTCACGCTAGTGTGCCAATTTTGCCCGTTATTGTTGGGTAAACCTGGCTGCACCAGCTCGAGCGAGTGCCCGCTTCCGGCGTGTGCTGCGCGCCAAACCCAGCCTCGGTGGCCGCCGTGCAGCTGGCCGCGAACGCGCCGAGCCCAGTCGCCCTCCGTGGCGTAGCGCACCTTGTCCGCCGTCGCGCCGGTGGCATCGACGAGCCGAATGGTTTCGCCGTTGTTTGCGAGTTGGCCCTGCCAGTTGCCAGTGACATTTTTGACGCCGGGATGCAGTTCGGCGAACCGCGCCGCGTTGGCTGCAACGACCAGTCCGCTGTCGGGCGGCAGCGTGATTTTGCTGAACGTAAACCGGACGCCGGCGTTGAGCTTCCAGTCGTCGAGATCGACCGGCTCGCCGCCAAAATTCCAAAGCTCGACGAACTCCTCCGCCACCGACTCGTTGGCGGGGCGGTGGTGAATCTCGTTGATGAGCACCTGCGCTTGGGGGGAAGTCGCGGCGGCGCAAAACAGGAGCCAAAGCCAGCCGCGCCGCAACGATCGGTTCGACATTGGCATGGTTATTATTTGCGGCGGCGCGCCTTGCGCTTGGCGGCGAGCAGCCGGCTGGTGGTGGAGTCTTCCCCGGCAGCTTGGCTTGGCTCATCCGGCTTGGCCTCGGCGACAGCGCTTGGCTTGGCGGAAAATTCAGCCGCCGTTTTTTCCATCTGGAAGAGGGGCGAATCGGGTGCGCTTGGCCTGTCGCGCTGGAACGACTGCCGGGCTTCGTCGCGCCTGGTTAGGAGCGAGGCGAGCGCCTCGTCGGTGCCGGTTTGCCGGTCCCTGCGCCCCCAGAAAAAGAACAGCCGGCGGAGATTCGCGGTGGCCTTGAGCCATTCTTTCCAGTCGAGCTGAATGCGGCGCACGCCGACGTCGACGGGGAACAGGATAACGGCGAACTTGAGCAGCCACGCCCAAAGATCCACCGGCTGAAAAGTCTTGCGGCGGTCGCGCTCGAACGGGTTGTCGGTGGCGAAGTCGGCGGCTGGGATCAGCTTGCCGCCGCCGACCTCGGCCAGGCGCTTGAGCCGGGCGAAGTTCGGGCGCGACTCGGCGAACTCCGGTGAGTGGTCGAGGTTCGCGCCGATGACCTGCGACGAGCGTATTTCGCCGTTCTCCATCTCACGCAAATGGACGAGGTACGCACCTGTTTCGAGGGTCTCAAACGCCGCATCGTAGCGGCCGGCAGCGGTCTGCTTGAGCGGGACGAGTTGGCGTTCGCCCTTTGGCCCGACGACGACGGCCTTCAAGTCGAGGAAGTTGCGATAGCTGCCGTCGGCGTCCATCGCCTCGACGCTGATGATGCCGCTGCCCTGCTCGATGACGACGTCCGCCGAGAGGTCGCCGGTCTCGACGCGGCGCAGGCTCCAATTGGCTAGTTGCGACCAAAACGTCTGGTATTTGCCCCAGCCGATCCATTGGCTGCCCCATTTGGCGCGGGCGTCGGAGGTGAACGCCACCGCACGGCCAAGGCCATACTGCCAGTGGGCCAGGAGTGGGTCGCCCTGCGCGGTGAGCAGTGGCGTCTCGGCGCGCGGTTTTTCGCTGGTGGCGACGTAGCCGAGGAGCGGCGGGTAGCCGCCGGCTGCGAAGCCGGATAGAGCCTCGCTGGCGGCGAGCTGTTGAGGGGTGAACGGCTTCTCGTAAATGGCGGTCTTAAGAATCACGGCTGTTTCCTTGAGGAAAATCTGCGGCAACTGCGCCGGGTTAGTGATGTTGTAAAAGCGCCCGTCGCCCTTCTCGGCGATCTCGATCATTGTGTCCGGTCCGGCATGTCCAGCGATGAGCACGGTGCTGACCGTGATACGCTCGTCGCGAAAGCTCGCCATCAGCTCGTCGCTTGGCGCGGCGGGATCGCCGTCGCTGAACAGGATCATGTGCCTGATACTGGCGCTTGATTCCTTGAGGCCCTGATAGCCCATCGTCATCACATTTTGGAACGACGGCAAATCGCCCTGATTCATCCCCATGATCTGCCGCCCCAAGTCCTGCTTGTCGCCGACCTTGGTCAGCGGGAACAGCCAGCGGTCCTGCCCATCCCACAGCACAACACCGAATTCGTCGTTCGGCCCCATCGCGTCGAGCACGCCGATGGCGCACTGGCGGGCGACCTGGTTGCCGTTGTTAAACTCCATCCCGTGCATCACCAAAACCAGCGCGCCCGGTGGCAGCACCTTTTTACTGCTCAATTCCATGCTGACCGGCAGCGCTCTCTCGAGTGGCGTATTGCGGTAGCCACCCGCCGCGAACGCCTGGTCGCCCCCGATGCAGACCAGCCCCACACCGAAGTCGCGCACCGCGCTCTCGATCCGCAGCATGGCGTCGCGGCCCAGATCGCCGGCGTTGATGTTGCTCAGGAAAATCGTGTCGAATGCCTGCATGCCGGCAAGCGAGCCGGGCAGCGCCGTGATGTCGCCCAGTTCAACCTCGAGTTTTGCGCCGCGCAGGGCGTTCGCCAACGGCGCGTCGCGTTCGGGGTCGGACGAGACGATCAGCACGCGCGGTTCGCCGCGCACGTTGGCAAAACCGGAGGCGCGGTTGTTCTGCGGGATGCTGTCGCCGTCGGCCTCGATCTGCACCTCGTACGAGTAGAACCCCGCTTGGCCAAGCGACTGCGGGAAGCTGAAAAGATTTTTGCCCTTGGCCAAGCGCACCGCCTGTTCGCCGAGCAACAGGTCGTTGCGGAAGAGCCGCACCTTGGCCGGTTGGTTGCGGTCGGACAGCGCAAAAATCCGGGCATCGAACGGCTGGCCTTTTTTCACCATGCCAGGCACGGCCAAGCGCTGGATCGACACATCGCCGCCGTCCTGCGTGCTCAGCGGCACGACGTCCACTGTTACGTCGAGCGGCTTGGCCGCCATCACCGCCTGAACGGCGTCGCCGATATTTTCATTGCCGTCGGAGAAAAGCACGAGCCGCTTTTGGCCGGTCTCCGGGAACGCGGCCGTGCCGAGGCGAATGGCCCCGGCGATATCGGTGCGATCCGCACCGACGACGGTCTGGATGGTGTTGGTTTGCAGGGCGATCGGGGTGAGGGACAGCTCGATGCCGGCGTCGGTGCCGAACACCATCAAGCCGGCCTTGTCGGTCGATTGTTTCTCGGCGGAGGCGAGCAGCATCTGGGCTGTGCCTTGTTCTGAGGGGGGGACGCTTTGCGAACGGTCGAGCAGGAAATAGACATTCATCCCCTCCTGCGGCTTGTTCCACTGCAGACCGGCGAGGGCCAGCAACACGGCACTCACGACCAGCGTGCGCAGTCCGTACGCGAGCCAGCGGCGCCACGCCTGGATTTGCACGTCAGTCTTCCACGCGAGCCAAGTCACCCAACCCAGAGTCACTGGCAACGCTAGCAGCCAAAGGGGATGGGTGAATTGGAAGGTCATTTAGTTAGGGGAGCTTGAAAGTTGAAACAGCGGTGCCGGTTCACGGCGGATCAGTTTTTGCACGCGGTGGTTTTGTGAATCGGCGACGTAAAGATTCCCGCGCGAGTCGAGCGCGAGGCTCCACGGGTTGTTGAACTGCCCCGGTTTACTTCCCGCGCCGCCGATGATTTCCAGCACTTGGTCGTCCGTGTCCAACACCGTCACGCGGCTGTTGCCGAACTCGCAGACGTACTGCCGCCCCTGCTCGTCCACCCGCACATCGTACGGGTAACTGAACTCGCCGCTCGCCGCGCCGGGGCCGCCGTGCTCGCGCAGGAACGTCCCGTCGCCGTCGAACACCTGCACGCGATGGTTGCACGAGTCGGCGACGTAGAGTTTGCCGGTGGCGTCGAGCGAGAGCCCCTCGGCGCGGTTGAACTCGCTTGGCCCGTGGCCCGCGCCGCGAATCTCGACCTGTACTGACTCGCGGGCTAAGCCGAACTTTTGCAGCCGCTCGACGATCTGAAACTCGCTGACGAACGCCGAGCCGTCTGGCGCGATCGCGATCGCGCGCGGGAACGACAACTCGCCCCGTTCCCGGCCATGCGTGCCCCACTGCGAAACCAGTTTTCCCTCCGGAGTGAAGTGGTTGATGCGCGAGTAATGCGGCTCGACAACGACGATGTTTCCCTCGTGGTCGAGCGCCATGCCCTTGGGCCGACCGCGCTCGATCTCCGGCATCTGCCATTGCAGCAGATAGTTGCCATCGGGGTGGAACTTCTGCACGCGCCCGGTCATGTCGCACACGTAAACATTGTCGTCGCGATCAATCGCGATCGACCGCGGCTTGACGAACAAACCCGGCGCATTGCCGCGACTGCCGATCACGCGCACTTCGGAGAAAATCGCGCTCTCAAACCCGTCGCCGCTTGGCCCAGCGCCGCAGCCGGCGAACAGTGCGCCGCAGCCAAGCGCGATCGCTTGGCCAAGTTTCGGGCAGGTTGTGCGGCGGAGGTTCACCTGCCGGCAATCCTCGCCGACTGCGGCGGTTTTGCAAGTTTGGCCCATCCTGTATAATATCCCACAGCGACCCGGCCGAGAGTAACTTTTAGCCTAAGTTTGCTGTACTGCGGTATGAGAGTCATTCACAATGATGTACACGATGAAAAATGAAACCATGACAAGCGTCGCGGCTGTGGCAGTCTTGGCTTGGAGCCTTAGCGGGGTTCTGGCTCAGGAATCGAAAAAAACGGACAAGGCTGAGGCGGCCAAGGGCTCCCGTGAACGGGATTCCTCCAGCAAAGATTGGCGCGTTCGCATCATGAAGGCGTTTGATAGGAACAAGGATGGCGATCTAAACGAGGAGGAGCGCGAAGCGTTGCGCAGGTATATCGAGTCGCGTTCTTCCAGACCAGAGGGAGAAAAAAATCGGGACGACAACATTGAGGTTCCGAAAGATTATGACCCAAAAAAGAAGTACCCATTTATACTCAGCCTCCATGGTTACGGATCAAGCTCCAGAGGTCAGTTGAGGTTTTTTCCATTGAAGGACCTTGCTGAAAAGCATGACTTTATCTACTGCGCGCCTGATGCCATTGATCGGAGCTGGAATGCAACAGAAGCCTGTTGCGACTGGCGAGGCAAGGTTGATGACTCGAAGTATCTGCGAGGTTTGATTGAAGCGGCAGTGAAGAAATACAGTATAGACCGGAGCAGAATTTATGTGACCGGTTTGTCCAACGGCGGGTTCATGAGTTATCGTATGGCACACGATCACTCTGACTTGATTGCGGCGATTGTTCCCTTTGCGGGGGTGGGTTACAAAGCCTGGCCAAGCAAACCAAAAAAACCAGTCAGTGTGCTGCATATCCACGGCACCAAGGATAGCACGATTAAATGGAACGGAGGCACAACCCGGAGCTCGAGCACCTCCTATCCGGGTGCCGAGGAAAATTTCAATAATTGGAAACAGTTCAACCAATGCGACCGTGAAGTGGATGCAAAGGGTGACAAAATTGATTTGACCAGGAAAGTGCCCGGAAATGAAACCACAGTGACTCGCTTTGTAAATAAGGATGGTAGTGTGACAACCGAACTATGGGAAGTTGTCGATGGTTCGCATGTTACCCGACCCTCGGGCGAGGCACGGGAGCTTATTATTCAGTGGCTGTTGAACAAGAAGAAGTCATAATTCCTGGAATGAGCAGATGAACGCGCTGAAATAATTCCACCGAGTGGCTGTAATGGATTTACGAGGTAAAAAACGAGCGCTTTGACCAAGATTAGATTGCTTAGAAGTTTAACTTGAAAGGATAATAGATATAGATTTATCATATCTTCCATGAGCTATTTTAAATCCAAGATCACGGCTTTCGCCCTTGCCACCACCGGCCTGCTTGCGTTTAAAGCGGAAACTGCATTTGCCCTTAGGATTGATCTGGACCGACCGGGGCCGAATGAATTTGTCCGGGACCTTGCGGGAATGATTTCCAGTGCCAATGAGGCAGAGATTAAAAAAATAGCCGGGGCGGTTCTCAAGGATAAGGCAACCCCGATACTGGTTGTCACTATCAGTTCAATGGACGCACATGGCGGGGGTGATCTCCGTATAGAAACCTTTGCCCGCCTCCTGTTTGATCAATGGGGTATCGGGCACAAAACCCTAGGCAATTCCGAATGGAATACCGGTATTCTTCTGCTGGTCTCGGAGGGAGACAGAAAAGCGCGGATAGAACTTGGAGCCGGCTGGGGGAGGGAAAAGGATGATTTGTGCAGTGGGATTATGTCCGATCAGATCATTCCGAAATTTAAGGGAGGAAGATTTTCAGAGGGGATTGTTGCCGGGGTGAGATCGCTTGATGCAATGGCTCGGGGCAAGTCTCTGCCAAGCCCCCCGAAACCGACCTGGTTCTATCCGGTTGTTTTGGCTGCCATTGGCCTGGCCATCTTCACGGCTGTCTCGCTCTGGCGCAATGGCGCAGGGGGTTGGGCGTGGGCATTATGGGCAGCCGTGTTCGGGTTAATCGGGTTCATACTGCTCACAATGGGCAGCCGTGGCGGCAGTAGCGGCGGCTTCAGTGGAGGATCCTTTGGAGGTGGCTTTTCAGGAGGTGGAGGGGCCACCGGTTCATGGTAATCACTTAAAAAAGTTAGCAATGAAACTCGCCAGCCAAATTTTCAATGACCAGGAACGCAAGCGCGTTGACGATGCTGTTGCCCAAGCGGAAAAAAGGACCTCAGCAGAAATTGTACCCGTTGTGGCCACCTCATCCGGCAGGTATGACCGGGCAGAAGATATCGTGGGGTTGTTTGTTGGGCTTATTGTTGTTGCAGTAATCTGGTGGCAGTTTCCCTCTCCAGCCGCGCATGAAACCGGAGCTTGGGATGGTACGCCCAGGGTGATGGAGATTCTCCTGTTATTTGTTTCCATGATCGTTGGGTTCATTATGGGGGTATGTTCGGCCTCAAGGTTATTCTGGCTTCGGCGGCTCTTTACACCCAAAAGGCAAATGAAGGAGGAAGTCGAAACTAGGGCATGCCAGGTCTATTTTGACTCCTCCATTCATCACACTTCCGGCGGCACGGGTGTTTTAATCTACATCTCATTGTATGAACGATTAGCTCTTGTTTTGGGTGATAAAACTGTGGTTGAAAAACTCGGACAGGAGGGAATTGATGAACTTTGTGAAACACTGACACGGTTCATCAAAGAAGATATCACCCAGGCGTTGGTTGATACGATACAATCGACCGGTGACAAACTTGAGCCTGTTCTTCCGAGGGCAAAAACCGACGCAAACGAACTGTCCGATTCACTGATAACGATCGACTGAGAATCAAGTGATATACCCCCACCAACCAACACCGCACAGAATAGCTCAAGGGATATAAACGCCGCTTAGCCAAGCGCTTAGTTTGAAATTATGGTCCAAGCGGAACCAAATGCCTTGACCGAATTTCCTCCTCCCTCCAGCTTGCCTGTTCTCATGAATTTCAATACCCATCGATGCTTGGCTGCCGTTTTTGCGGTTGCTCTGTCGGCCGCTTGGGAAGTTCGTGCTGAGGATGCCGAGGTTGCGCATCATTACACCGACAACGATGGTGTGAAAATCCACTACGTCACCGCAGGCGACTCCGGGCCGTTGGTCGTGATGATTCACGGCTTCCCTGACTTTTGGTATTCGTGGAACGAACAAATCAAGGCGCTGCAATCGACCCATCGCGTGGCGGCGATCGACCAACGCGGCTACAACCGCAGCGGCAAGCCGAAGGGCCTCGAGAATTACGCCATCCCGAAACTGGTTTCCGACGTCGCCGCCGTGATCCGCGACATGGGCGAAAAGAAGGCGGTGATCGTCGGGCACGACTGGGGCGGCATGGTGGCGTGGAGCTTTGCCATGAGCAAACCGGAGATGACTGACCGCCTGGCTGTCCTGAACTTGCCGCACCCGAAAGGGCTGAACCGCGAGTTGGCCAACAACCCCGACCAGCAGCGCAATAGCCAATACGCGCGGGCTTTTCAACTGCCGGGCGCGCACAAGCAGCTGACTGCAGAGCGCTTGGCCGGCTGGGTGAAGGGCGAGGCCAAGCGCGCAAAATACATCGAGGCGATGAAGCGTTCCGACTTCGAGGCGATGTTGAATTATTACAAGCGCAACTACCCGCGGCCGCCGTACGAGGAGGACACGTCGGAGCCGGTGCGCCTGAAAATGCCGGTGCTGCTCATCCACGGCCTAGACGACAAGGCGCTGTTGCCCGGCGCGCTCAACCGCACGTGGGAATGGCTCGACGGCGACCTGACGCTGGTGACGATTCCGGGCGCGGGCCATTTCGTGCATCACGACAAGCCGGCACTTGTCAGCCGCACGCTGAAGATGTGGCTGCTTCGCGACCGTTGATCATGGCTCGCGAATTTCGACGCGGTAAAAGCGTTGTTGGCCAAGGGCCTCGCGAACGCGGATAATCTGTCGGTTGTTCGAGTAGCGATCGAATTGCACGCCCTCGACCTGATGCCAAGTACCGCTGCC
>JASLKI010000080.1 GCA_030747575.1 Verrucomicrobiota bacterium
CGCGCAGGGCGTGCGCGAGTTCTGCCTCATCACCGGCTGGAAAGCCGAGTTCATCGAACAACATTTCGGTGACGGCTCGCCCCTTGGCCTCTCGATCAGCTACGCGCGGCAGGAGGTGCAGGACGGCACCGGCAAGGCGCCAGAATTGGCCAAGCACTTTGTCGGCGTCGACCCGTTCCTGTTGACCTACGGCGACATCCTCGTGCGCCCGGAGACGTACGCGACGATGGTCGAGCGCTTTGGCCAAGGGGAGTTTTCCGGCCTCATCACTGTGACGCCTGGCGAGGACGTGACCAAGGGGGCGATCAACTTTTTCGACGACCAGTTTTGCCTCCGGAAAATCGTCGAGAAACCGAGCGCGGAACAACTCGACCAACTCCGCGACGACGGCTGGCTGAAGGAAGGCGACCCGATGTGGTACAACGCTGGCATTTACATCTTCCGTCCCGTCGTGTTCGAGCACACGGCCAAACTGCAAAAATCCCCGCGTGGCGAGTACGAGTTGACCGACGCCATCGCGACGATGATCAACGCGGGCGAACCGATTGCCGGTGCAAAAACCGAAGGCCGCTGGATCGACGTCCGCGACCCCGAAGTGCTCAAGTCACTCGGCTGATTAATCGCCGCATCGGAACAGCAAGCTTCTCTCTATATTTTCAATTATTTGGTTGAGATTGCGAGCATCGGCTGCTGTTGAAGACTAATGCTTGTCCTGCCCCGTTGGGGCTGAGGGCGCTTTCACGCCGGAACCAAAGCGGCGCGCAGCGCCGCACTTCATGACGTTGGCGCATATCATTTTTCGCCCAACTCAAAGCAGGCGAGTTCGTTGGAACCTCGGAGGTAGATTCGGCTGCCGACGATGGCGGGGTGGGACATCGAGCCGGTGCTAGCGGCGCCGAAGGGGCGCAACCGGGCGAGCGGCTTGAACTCGTTTGCCGCGGCGTCGAGTAGCAGCAGGTCGCCGCTGTTCGTCCAGGCCAACACGCGCCCGTTGCCGCCGATCACGTTTGAGTGGTCGAAAAACATGTCGTCCTCCGCCCCCCAAATCGTTTTCAATCCATTCTTCAAGTCGAGGCAATACATCTCGCCGTAGGCCGTGGCGAACACGCGGCCGGCGACGATGACCGGCGAGCAGGTGTCCGGCGCGAGGCTGCCGTTAGTCAGCACCGGCTTGGGATTGATTTTTCCATCGGGCAAAAAACCGTGCAGCCGCGTCGCGTTGTTCTCGGTGGCGAGCAGCAGTTGGCCGGCGTGGATGAGCGGCGTGGTGACGTTGAAGTCCGCCCCCTCGCGTGGCACGTACTCCCACAACCGCTCTCCAGTGGCCGGATCCCAGCCGCCGACGCTCGCAGAGTCGTAGCCAATGACCTGTCGCCGGTCACCAAGTTCCCCCACGACAAACGCCGAGTAGGCGGCAGCGTGGCCGGGCGTTTCCCAAATCAGACTTCCGGTTTTCCGGTCGAGCGCGGCCACCGAGACGTCGCGGCCACCGGGGTTGATGATCAGTTTGTCGTCCACGATCAGCGGCGGCGAACTCGAGCCCCAAGTCAGCAGCTTGGCTCCGTGGTCGCGATAATAATTTGTCCGCCAAACAACCGCGCCGGTGTCGAGCCGGACGCAATGCAGATCGCCCAGCGCACCGTGCAGATACACCAGGCCGTCGTGAACGACCGGTGTCGCGCGGGGCGAGTTGCTGTAATCCATATCGCCGGCGGCGGCGTAGTCCAGTTGCCAAATCTCGCTGCCGTCGGCGGCGGCGAGACAGCGGAAAATGTCGTGGGTGGCGTCCTTGTTTTTGTCGGGGATGATGACGCGCGCCGCCGTGGCCGCCGGGCCGGCGACGGCCGGGCCGGTGAGTTTTGCCGACCAAATTTTGCGTAGCGTCCCGGGCAGTTTTTTCGGCAAACTGGGCGCCTGGCCAAGGCGGCCCGGGCCTCGCCAGTCCGCCCACGCCGCCGCTTGGTCAAGCGGCTTGACGAAGCCACGGGCCGACTCGAGCGCGGCGAGCAATTCCTTCCGCTTGGCCAACGCGGTGACCTCCGCCGCCACGCGCTTGGCCAAGGCGTCATCGGTCGTGCCGGTGCGGAACAGCCGTACGCCGGGCACGGGCGGCGTCTTGGCCAGCACGCGCACCCCGCCGGGCTCTACCTTGCCGCAGCCAACGAGCAGCGGTGGCAAATAGTCCGGTACCACGGCGGCGGCCACCTCGCCGTCGCTCAACGCCAGTACGCCGGAGTCGATCGCCCCGGCCGAGTCGAGCTTGGCCGGCTTGGCCAAGCGCGCCTGTTGCAGCGCGGCCTTGGCGGCTTGATACGTCTCGGCCTCCTCCTCCGGGCCAAGCATAACGTCGCGGCCGGAAAGATCAGCGAGACGCTTGGCGGGGTCGCCGGTGCGAACGAGGAACACGCCGCGCTGTGTCGTGCGACCGTCGCGGTCGGTGAGGTCGGCGAGCGGCGTGACCGTCAGCTTGAGACGCTTGGCGTCGAAGCGCACCATCGCGTCCTTGCCGATGATGAAGTCCGGCTTCGAGCGAATGCGGCGCAGCGCGAGGTCGAGGCTTTCCTCGTAAATGACCCTGAAGCGGCGGCCGGTCGCCTGCTCGAGATGTGCGGCGAGTTGGTCGTAGCGGCGTTGGCCGACACCATCGACGCACGAGCAGGAGAGCGCCAGCGCCAGCGGATCCATCACCACCACCCGCACCGAAGGCTCGGCCGCCTGGCCAAGCGCGAACGCGAAGAAACAACCGGCGAGCCGGATCATTTTTTCCTTGGGGCCAGCACGCGGATGAGGTTGGCGCGAACGTCCATCACGTAAACACGGCTGGCATCCATGTTGACCTCGATCGGGATGTAGCAGGTCTGCGCGGCAAGCCGGCTTCCGCGGTCGAACTCAGTCGTTTCCACGTAACCCACCACGCCAAGGTACTCGCCTTCGGGTGTGTATTTTTTAATGCGGCCGATGCCTGACTCGGCGGTGTAAAGGACGTTGTCCGGGCCGATGTCGATGTTGACCGGATTGCAGCACGCGGCGAAGCCCTCGATCCCGGTGCGGTCGCGCTTGCCCCACTTCCCGAGCGGCTTGCCATCGAGGTCGAAGCGGTTGACACGGTGCCGTGAGTTCTCGGCAATGAGCAGCTCGCCGTTCATCACCTGAAGGTCGATGTGGCTGCAGCAGCCATACTGTTGCTCGATGATTTTTTTCGCGCCGGTGAGGTCGAGGTTGAAGCGGTAAATGTCCTCCGTCGCACGCATGCTGTTGCCCATGCCGAGGGCGAGGAAAACGTTTTTGTCGCTCACGAACATCCCGGCCGCGAGCGCCTTTTCGCCGCTGAGCTTGTCGATGTCGATCATCGCGAGGCGTTTACCACTCTTGTCGTACGAGGCAATTTTGCCGTGGCCGGCGACGTACACCGTGCCGTCGTCGCAGGCGTGGATCATCTTCGGGTGCGGGCCGCTGTCCGGCATCGGCCACTGGGCCTTGACACTGCCGTCCGGGCTGATGACGCGGACGCCGTAAGTGTGCTCGTACAAATCGTCGATCGCGAGCGGCCCACGGTTGCCCCGCCGCTCACCACCCCCACCGGCGCGACCACTCGAGCTCCGGCTTCGTTCGCCGGGCCGCCGCCCGCCGAACTGGCCTCGCAACCGGCTGCGTACCTCCCCCGGCAACGCGCTCATCACCTTGCGCCGGTCGTCGGAACTCATCTCGCGCAACGCCTCCATGAATTGCCGCGAACTGGCTTCGCGGGCCAAGTCAGCGATGTCCTCATCGCTGCCAAACTCCAGGATACGAGCGACCTCATCGCCCGACTTTTCGGTGCCCTGCGCCTGGTCACCGGGGCGGCGTTCGCGTTGGCTGCCACCACGGGAGGGCCGCACCTCGTCGCCGCTCAACTTGCCGTCACCGTTTTTGTCGACCTTGGCCAGGGCCTCCTCGGCCTTCTCGATTTCCTCGGTCGAAATCTCGCCATCCCCGTTCACGTCAAGAGCCACAACGACCGGCAATGCCTGCATAAACCCGCCAGAGCCCCGTTCACCACCGGGTCGTGTCCTGCCACCCCTGCCGCCTCTGCCAGCTCTACTGCCGCCGTCTTCACCGCGTGGCTGCGCGAATTCCATCTTGCCTTCCCCCCACGAGATGCCGACGAGCAAGTCACCGTCGCGGTTCATCGCGATGGTCTTGATGGTGATTGGCTTTCCGCTGGGGTGCGTGCCGAAACGGATCGGCTCGATCTCGGCGTGCGTGCCTTCCGGCTTGGCGTCCTCCTCCTCCGCCTGGCCAAGCGCGGTGCCAAGGCCAAGCGCGGCAAGCCACATGGAAAGTTTCGTGTTCAATTTCACGTCGGGTATCGAAGCCGTTTACGCCAAGTCGAACAACCGGAACGACGCGGTGGTGTGATCGAGCGCGACGATCTGGTCGCCGAGCAGCCCCACCTCGATGCCGCCGTTTTGGCAGGTAACCAACTCCGCGTCTGTGTCCACCTGCTCGTGTTCCTCCGCATCGAACGCCTCCGGCCCGGCGATCACCGAGCGGAACTTGCCGTCCTTGCCGAACAGCTTGATGCGCGGCTGGCCGCGCTCGGCGGTCACGAACTCGCCGCTGTCGGTCACCGCCACGCTCACCGGGTTGCAGCAGCCGGAAAAACCGGTGAGCCCGCGGGAGCGTTTGCCCCACCGCGCCAGCAACTCGCCGTCGGCATCGTAACGCTCGACGCGGTGCCGGCCCGGGTGCGCGACGACCAGGCCGCCGTCAGCCCACGTGATAGGGAAGAACGACTTGGGCACGGCAAACCGACCGCCCTTACCCCCAGCCAGACGGTCGAGCACCTCGCCGTCGGGGCTGATGCGCCAAATGGAACTGCTGCCGCCGTCGGCCGCAAAAATAGTGCCGTTCTCCGCCACGGCCAGGCTGGTCAAGGCGGCGCCCTTGGCCAAGCGCTTGCTCTCGGCCTGCGTTTCGCCGTCGAGATCGCAGATCAACACCCGGTCGCGAAGGCCGACGACCAAACGCCGCTTGGCCACGGCGATGCAACGCGGTGCCTCGGCGAACTCCATCCGCCGGACCGGTTCGCCGCCTGGCTTGAGTACAGCCACCGCCGAGTCGCCGGCGACATAAACCAAGCCGTCGGCCGCAGTCATGTCGCGCGTCTGCCCGAGGCCGGTCGGCAGCCAGCCGCTTGGCTTGAGCCGCGATGCACGGGCGGTCGCGCTAGATTGCACCGCCACGCCGATGGCAGCGATGGACTGGGCGCCGCGGCTGAAAAACTGGCGGCGCGAGGGCCGGCAGTCGCCGGTGGAGCAATCGCAGTCGGGGTTGGAGTTCGTTGTGGATTTTGACATAAGCTTGATTCGATTTTTCCCGTAAGCAGGCCAAGACGGCGTAAACAGCCAATCGGTTACACCGCACAACCTGACGAACGAGGAACATCTCACGGCCCGCGACGCGACGCAATAGTTGACAAGGCCGCGGGTTCGTTGTGGCATCGGGCCTCCGGATCATTCGGAACTTATGAAAAAATTCAACATTGGCGTCATTGGCTACGGATGGGTGGCCGGCGCGCACATCGACTCGATCAACGCCACCGGCCAAGGGCGAGTCACGGCAGTTTGCTCGTCACGCAAACTCGACCCGGCGGAACTCAGTGCCAAGCACGGCGGCGAAATCCAGTGCTACACTGACCTCAAAAAAATGCTCGCCGACCCGGCGATCGACGTGATCTCGGTGTGCAGCTACCCGTACCAGCACGCACGCCAAGTCATCGCCGCCGCCAAGGCTGGCAAACACCTGATCATCGAGAAGCCGCTCGCGCTGAACTTGAAGGATTTGCGCGCGATGCAAAAGGCGGTGGCCAGGGCCGGCATCAAGGTGTGCGTCTGTTTCGAGTTGCGCTTCTCGAGCCAACTCATCGCCACGAAGAGCGTGATCGATCGTGGGTTGCTGGGAGCCATCCACTACGGTGAGGTGGACTACTACCACGGTATCGGCCCGTGGTACGCGCAGTTCCGCTGGAACACCAAGCGCAACGCCGGTGGCAGCAGTCTGCTCTCGGCCGGCTGCCACGCGCTCGACGCGCTGCTGCTCTACATGGGCAACGAGGTTGAGAGTGTCAGCAGTTACTCGACCGGATCGGCGAACAAGGATTTCAAAAAATACGAGTACGACACAAGCAGCGTGACGATTCTCAAGTTCAAGGACGGCCGCGTCGGCAAGACCGCGTCGATCATCGACTGTATCCAGCCATATTATGTTCACACGCACCTCGTCGGCAGCGAGGGCAGCTTGCTGGACAACAAGTTTCACTCAAACAAACTAGGCGGGCCAAGCGGTCTCGACAAAAACAAGTGGAGCGAGTTGTCGATGAAAATGGTCGACTCGGGCGATGTGAGCGACCACCCGTTCCAGTCGCAGTTCGAGGCGTTTTTTGCCGCCTTGGCCAAGGACAAGCCGATGCCGTTGACCGACCTCGCCACGGCGGCTAAGTCGCACGAGGTCATCTTCGCCGCAGACTTGTCCGCGAAGAAAAACCGGCCAGTGAAACTTTCCGAGTTGCGTGACTGACCCGACCGAACAGCCCCGGCGAGTCGCCATCGCTATCGCCGCTCACCCGGACGACATCGAATTCATGATGGGCGGCACACTACTGTTGCTGAGTGAGGCCGGTTGGGAGACGCACTGCCTCAACATCTCGAGCGGCAACTGCGGCAGCGTCAGCTTGAGTGCGGAGGAAATCGAGGTCAAGCGGCTGTCCGAGGCGAGGGAGGCCGCTTCCATACTTGGCGCAACTTTTCACCCGCCGTTTTCGCGCGATCTCGAGGTTTTTTACGACCTCCGGCATCTGCGGCATTTGGCCTCGATCATCCGCGATGTGAACCCGTCGATCGTGCTGACGCATTCGCCGGAGGATTACATGGAGGATCACACCAACGCCTCACGCCTGGCCGTGACGGCCGCCTTCTCCCGCGGCATGCCGAACTTCGGGGTATCGCCCGCGCGACCGACGGTAGACGGCGAAGTGGCGGTGTACCACGGGATGCCCCACGGCCTGCGGGATGCCCTGCGTCGGCAGGTCGAGCCCGGGCTGTTCGTCGACACGGCAAGCGTGCTCGAAACCAAGCGGCAGGCGCTCGCCGCGCATCGCAGCCAAAAGGAATGGCTCGATGTCAGCCAGGGGTTGAACTCGTATCTGCAAACGATGGAGGAAATGTCGCTGGCGCTTGGCCAGGCATCGGGGAAATTTCAGCACGCCGAGGGATGGCGGCGGCACTCGCACCTTGGCTTCAGCGCCGAAAAGATCGACCCGTTGAAACACGCGCTTGGCCAAGCGGCCTTGGCGAACGCGGACTACGAAGACAGTCTCGGTTAGGGGCAACCCCCACTAAAGCAACCAAGTCGAGAACGCGCTTGTCGTTCTCGTTGGCGGCCTGAAGCAGCTTTGCCGCAACGGCTGACTTCTCCCGCGATCTTACACGTAGTTGCGCCGCCTCCGCTGGTTCAGCCGTCAACAACTGCCTCAAGTCGCTCCTAGCCGATTGGAACAACTTCTGTGCGGAAATCTGGACACCAGCAACCTGCATAATCAATCCCATTGTCGGCATGAGCCGGAAAAACTGAAGTTTTTTCCCGCCTTGGATCGCGCCGGCGGCCCGCTACACTGCCGCCGTGCTGGACACGGAACTGATTCCCGCCGCCGAGGCGGACTCCAAATGGCTGATGGTAGTGCTACACGGGCTGGGCGACAGCATGGAGGGGTTCCGCTGGCTGCCACGCGCGCTGAACAACCCAAGGCTCAACACCCTGCTCGCCAATGCGCCGGACGACTACCACGGCGGCTTTTCGTGGTACGACATTTATGACAAACCGGGCATCGGCGTGGAGCGCAGCCGTAGCTTGTTGTTCGATCTGCTCGACCGACAGCGCGCCGATGGCTTCGCAACGGAACAGACGTTTGTGTTCGGTTTTTCGCAGGGCTGCTTGATGACGCACGAGGTGGGCATTCGCTATCCGCACCGGTTCGCCGGTCTGATCGGCATCAGTGGCTACGCGCATGAGCCGGAGCAACTCGTCGCCAAGCAATCGCCGGTCGCGACGGAGCAGTCGTTCCTTATCACGCACGGCACGGCCGATCCGCTGCTGCCGCTGGCCCAGACCCAGGCGCAGATGGAACAACTCCAGGCCGGCGGCATCCGTATGCAGTGGGAAGTGTTCGAGAAGGAGCACACCATCCAAGGCGAAGCCGAGCTGGCGGTGATCCGGAAGTTTGTCGACAAACAAATGAAGCCGCTATGAGCGGAA
>JASLKI010000081.1 GCA_030747575.1 Verrucomicrobiota bacterium
CCCATCATCATCATCCTTGCCCCGCTACTGGGCGCAACCCTTGCGGCATTCGCCGCGTGGTTCCGCCCCAGGTTGTCCCAACCGTTGGTTGTCCTTGGCTTAGTAAGCTCATTTGCTGCGGCGCTGAAGCTGGTTTTCATCGTTGCCGATGCTGGCCCTCAAAAATATTGGCTCGGCGGCTGGGGCACCAAGCAGGGCCACGGGGTGGTCGGAATTCAAATTACGGTCGATCATCTCAACACCCTGCTCCTGGCTGCCGTGTCCGGCATCGCCCTGCTGACTTCCGTTTACACCAGACGCTTGGTGGACACCGAACTCGCCGGGCGGCAACGGTACTTTTACGCGCTCTTCTCACTACTCGTCACCGGACTGCTTGGCATCACGATCACCGGCGACATTTTCAACCTATACGTGTTCATGGAGATTGCCGCGCTGTCGAGCTATGCGCTGATCGCCTACGGCAGGGGCCGCGCCTACATGGCTGCCTTTAACTATCTCATCATGGGCACCATGGGCGCCTGCCTGTACCTGCTCGGCGTTGGCTTCATCTTTGCCAAGAGCGGCACGCTCAACATCGACGACGTGTCCGCCATCATCCCCGACCTTGGCCAATCGCAGGCGCTGTTCGTCGGCTTCGTGCTCATCCTGCTTGGCGCTTGGGCGAAGATGGCCTTCTTCCCGTTTCACGGTTGGCTGCCCAACGCGTACGCCTACGCGCCAACGGCCAGCACCGCGCTGCTTGCCCCCTTGGCCACGAAGGTCGCCATTTACGCGATGCTCCGCGTCATGGTCACGGTGTATTCCCTCGATTATATCATCGGCTCTCCCGGCATCCAGTCACTTGCGCTTTATCTTTCGACCTTTGCCATCGTAGTCGCCTCGTTTTTTTCACTGACACAAACCAACCTGAAAAAACTCGCCAGTTATTTTGTCCTCTCAGAAATCGGCTACATGGTCGGCGGCGCTTGGCTCGCGAACAAGCCGGGGTTGACCGGCGCGATGTATCACATAGTCGCCGACGCAGCAATGACCTCGGCGCTGTTCATGGCGATTGGCTGCATCGTGTATCGGCTTGGCCAAGCACAACTCAACGACCTCAAAGGCGTGTTCTTCAAGATGCCGGTGACCATGGCCGCGTTCGTCGTCACGATGGCCGCCTTGATCGGCGTGCCGCCGACGTGCGGTTTCTTCAGCAAATGGTACCTCATACAGGGCGCTGCCGAAGCGGGCGTGTGGCACTTCGTCGCCGCACTGCTGTTGTCCAGTTTGGTGAAGGCGATCATCCTCTTTCGCATCATCGAGATCGGCTATAACCGCGTGCCACACCCAGCCATAAAGGGTAACCCGGCCATCCCCCGCAACGAAGCCCCTCTGAGCATGCTCATCCCCACGGCCGCCATGGCACTTGGCCTGGTCGCGCTTGGCCTGAGCACAAGCACACTGGTGAACACGATCATCGCCAAGGCGCTCCCCCCCGGGCTGGCCCCATAACGTCATGGAAACCATCCATTCATTCACCCCGGTTTGGATTATCCTGACGTCCTCCGTCGCGGCGCTGCTGCTCGCCCTGCTGGGCCGTTGGCCAAACGTTCGCGAGACATGCATTTTCGCCGCCGCCGCTATCAAGCTTGGCCTGTTGCTCTCGCTCGCGCCCGCCGTACTCGACGGCAAACTGGTCGAGTTCGAGGTGATGGAACTGCTGCCCAACGTCGGCTTGGCCTTCAAGGTCGATGCGCTTGGACTGTTGTTCGCACTGGTCTCGGTGAGCCTCTGGATCCCCACCACAATTTTCTCGATGGGCTTACTCCGGCCGCTCAAGCAACACGCACAAACCCGGTTCTTCTTCTTTTTTGCTATCGCCATCTCGTCAGCAGTCGGAGTCGCCTTCTCCGCGAACCTGCTCACTCTCTTCATTTTTTACGAGGCGCTGTCGCTCTCGACTTACCCACTGGTTACGCATAATCAGGATGACGATGCGATCAAGGGTGGCCGCAAGTACCTGACCTACCTGCTAGGCACGTCGATCGCCCTTGCCTTACCGGCGATGATTATCGTTTACCAGCAAACTGGGAACCTCGACTTCACCAACGGCGGTGTGTTCGCGAGCGGCACCAGCACAACGCTGCTCGTCGTTTTGCTGGTGATGTTCCTTTTCGGTTTTGCC
>JASLKI010000082.1 GCA_030747575.1 Verrucomicrobiota bacterium
GTTTTCCGGTGTGATCCTTCCCTTTGCACATTTTTGAGCCCCGCTACCGGTGGGCGTTGTCCGGCGTGCTCGAATCGCATCGAATCTTTGCCATGGCCATGCGGAGATCTGGGGTCGCTGGGGAGTTTCCATGCAGCTGGCCTACCAGGGCGTCGCAAGTGTTTTTTTGCAGCCGTCCGATGGGGCTTCGAAGCTGCTTCGTAACCCTCTCGAGCGCCAAGTGGTGCTGGCGTCGCTCGACATCAAGACGCGCCTGGTGAACGTCTCCTACTTCCTTTTGATGGAAATCGAGAGAAACAACATGGGACCAGACGGCTATTTCTGATCCTGGCCAAGCGTTTGGCTAAAACTGGACGATCCGGATGTTGTTAATGTCCGGGTCGGCCTCGAGTTCGGCGAGGCAGTCGGCGCTTGGTACACTATCAATGTTCAGCGCGGTCAGGGCTTCGCCACCTTCGCGATCACGCCCGAGGCTCATATTGGCGATGTTGACGCTGTGATTGCCGAGCACGCTGCCCAAGTGCCCGACGATGCCAGGGCGATCCTTGTTGCTCATCATGAACAGGATGCCCTCCGGGACGATTTCGACCGGCTGGCTGTTTAGTCGGACAATGCGCGGATGCTGCGCCATCCCAAAGAACGATCCGGCGACCGATATCTTTTGCTCACCGGCCCATGCCCGGATGTGCAGCCACTCCTTAAAGTCCACTTGCTCGCTGGACTTGATCTCCTCGACGATGAGCCCGCGCTCATTGGCCATAGCACGGACGTTGACGAGGTTGACTTCCTCGCCCATGGCAGCTCCGAGAAACCCCTTGATGATGGCACGGGCGATAGGGTCACCGGGCAGTTCGGTGGCCAAGCCGCCGTAGGTGATGACCAAGCGCTCGGTGCCCGCTTGGCCAAGCCGCGAAAGCAACAGGCCCATCCTTTCGCCCAAGCGCAAATATGGCTGCACCTTGGCTGAGGTTTGCGCGTCGAGACTTGGCATGTTGATGGAGTTCATCAGGCAGCCTTGCAGCAAATAATCGGCAATGCCCTGGGCCACCTCGAGGCCGACGTTGTCCTGCGCCTCGGCCGTGCTGGCGCCAAGATGCGGGGTCAGGATGAGATTTGGGCACTGGCGTAACGGCGAGCCGGCTGGCAATGGCTCGGTCTCGTACACGTCCAGTGCCGCGCCGCCGATTTGCCCGGTTTGCAGTGCCTCGATTAAGTCGGCCTCGCTGACGATTCCGCCGCGGGCGCAGTTAAGTAGCCGTACGCTTGGTTTCATTTTGGCGAACGTCTCCTTGCTGAGCATTCCGCGCGTCTCGTCGGTCAACGGCATGTGAACCGTGATGAAGTCCGCCGCTGCGTAAATATCATCCAAACTGGACAGTTCCACCTGCAGCGCCTTGGCGCGGGAAGGCGTGATGTACGGATCGAAGGCTAGCACGCGCATGCCGAACGCCACTGCGCGACGCGCCACCTCGCCGCCGATGCGGCCCATGCCCAGTACGCCGAGTGTTTTACCGTAAAGCTCAACGCCTTTGAACGCCTTGCGGTTCCATTCGCCGGCGGCCATCGAGCCGTGGGCCTGCGGGATGTTGCGCGCGAGTGCCATCATCATCGAGAAGGTCAATTCGCAGGTGGCGATCGTGTTGCCGCCGGGAGTATTCATGACGATCACACCGTTTTGTGTGGCGGCCTCGATGTCGATGTTGTCAACGCCGACCCCGGCTCGGCCGACGATTTTCATCTCCGGCGCTGCCTCGAGCAGCGCCTTTGTGACCTTGGTCTCGGAGCGGACAGCCATCGCTGAGACGTCACCGACGAGTGGTAGTAGTTCCTTCTCTGAGTGGCATCGGTCGAGCACGCTCACCTCAAGCCCTTCCTGTTGTTTTAGGAAGTCAATTCCGGTTTGGGAAATGGGGTCGCAGACAAGTACTTTCATTTTGGTCGATTCAATTCAGCGGCGCTTGGCCAAGCGCAGTTAGCTTTCGCGGGTTTTAATTTTATTGAGCAAGTCGGCGATGATTTCGTGCCGTGGCTTGGCTCCGAGATCGCCTTTACCGTGTTCGCGCACGGCGAGTTTGCCGGCTTCCTGCTCGCGTTGGCCAATGAGTAAAATAGTGTGCACTCTTTCGGTTTCGGCGCGGCGAATACGGGCTCCGATTTTGTCAGAAGTCGTGTCGATTTTCACGCGGACTCTGTTCTTACGCAGTTCAGCGACGACGTCCTTGGCGTAGTCGGCTTGGTCATCACCAAACGGCAGCAGTCGTACCTGTTCCGGTGCAAGCCAAAGCGGGAAGTTGCCGGCGTAGTGCTCGATTAAAAAGGCAATGAAGCGCTCGTGCGTACCCAGCGGGGCACGGTGAATGCAGAGTGGCGTTTCAGTGGTGTTGTTGCGGGTTTTGAACTCGAGGCCAAAGCGCTTGGGGACCGCGAAATCTACCTGATTGGTGGCGATAGTGAATTCACGGCCGGAGATGCTGTACACCTGCACGTCGATCTTTGGTCCGTAAAACGCGGCCTCATCCGGCACTTCCACAAAATCAACGCCCGACTTGATGAGCACCTGGCGCACCATGTCCTCGGTTTGCATCCACAGTTCCGGTTCGCCGACGTATTTGTCTCCAAGCCGCTTGGCACTGTGCGTGCTGAAGCGCATGCTGAATTTCTCGAACCCGAAAATCTTGAAATACTTAAGGTACATCTCGTTCACGGCGCGGAATTCGTCGGCGAACTGCTCCGGTGTGCAGTAAATATGCGCGTCGTTCATCTGCATCGAGCGCACGCGCATGAGGCCCATCAGTTCACCGGAACGCTCGTAGCGGTAACAGGTGCCATACTCGGCCAGGCGCAGCGGCAGTTCGCGGTAACTGCGTGGCACCGCCGAGAAGATCTTGTGGTGATGCGGGCAGTTCATCGCCTTGAGATAGATGCGGTCGGTTGGCTTGTCCAGATCGTCATCCTTGAGTTCCATCGGTGGGAACATGCTCTCGGCATAGTAGGGGAGATGGCCGGAAGTCTTGTACATGCTTTCCCGGGCCAAGTGCGGCGTACGCACGCGCTCGTATCCTGCCTCAAACTCCGTCTCCTTGGCCAGTTTCTCCAATTCTTCGATCAACACAGTACCCTTGGGCAGCCAGAGCGGTAAGCCGGGGCCGACGTCGTCGTCGAACGCGAACAGCTGCATCTCTCGCCCGATCTTGCGGTGGTCCCGCTTGCGCGCCTCCTCCTGCGCCACGAGCCATTCGTTGAGCTGTGTCTTGTTCGGAAACGCGGTGCCGTAGATGCGTTGCAGTTGAGGGTTGTTCTCGTTGCCGCGGTAGTAGGCGGCGGCGACACGGAGTAGCTTGTAGGCCTTTGCGTTTCCGGTGCGCATGACGTGCGGCCCGGCGCAGAGATCGACGAACTCGCCGTTCTGGTAGAATGAAATCTCCTCGCCCTCGGGGATGTCGGCCAGGCGCTCGACCTTGTACGTCTGGCCGCGTTCCTCAAAAAACGCCCTGGCCTCGTCGCGGGTTTTTGTGGAACGCTCGAACGTCTGGTTTTCTTTCACCACCTTTTTCATTTCGGCCTCGATAGCCTCGAAGTCCTCGGGCGAGAAGCGGTGATCAACGTCGAAGTCGTAGTAGAATCCCTCGGCGGTCGGCGGGCCGATGTCGAGCTTGGCCTTGGGCCAGAGGCGCAGCACGGCAGTGGCGAGCACGTGGGCGCAGGAGTGTCGCAGTCGCTCGATGTCGCTCATCTGGTGGCGCTGATCGAGTGACTTACGCTCCACGTCGTGTTTGGCTGCTTCCATTATTTTGTTCGGTGCGCTTGGCCGAGCGCCATGGACTCCCTGCGGTGTGCGCGGAGATTAGTAACTTGCCGGGTAAAGGGCAATAATTAGCTTAGATCGGCTAGTTTTTGGGTCGGATGATGATGGCCTTGTCATGCGTGCCGTCGACCTCGACGCTCTGCGTTTCAATATCCGGATCCTCCTTCAGGGTGTTGTGGATGATTCTGCGGGCGTATGAGTTCATGGGTTCCAGTTCTACGATGTCGCCCCAGCGGCGGACTTGCTCGGCGGCTTTTCTGGCCTTGTCAGCCAGTTTGTCATCCTCGCTGAATCGGTATCCGCCCACATCGAGCTGCACTTTCTCGGCATTTTCGTTGCGCTGAAACAGCATGCGATTAAGGATGTATTGCAGGTCGAGCAACGTCTGGCCCTTGCGGCCAATGAGTCGTCCGGAATCATCGCCTGTCTTGAGGTCCAGCACCTTGCTGCCTTCTGTCACTTTTTCCTCGATGGTCACTTGGTAGCCGAGGTTGTTCAGCAGTGACTCGAGCAGGGCCTTGGGGTCTTGTGCGGTTGTACTCATGGTGTAATTAGAAATTATTTCTTGCGCTTGCGTTTGTTTTTTATCGGCTTGGCCAAGGGCGAATTTTCGCTTTTCAACGGCGCTTCCACGACGATGTTTTTCGTGAGCTTGGTTTGCAGGATGCTGAGCATGTTCTGCACCGTCCAATAAAGCGTCAGGCCGGAGGAGAAGCCGTACATGACCACGATGAATATGAGCGGCATGTACTTCATGATTTTCTGAGTGTTTGCGTCGACGGTGGGGGAGGCCGGGGTCATGCGTGCCTGCAAAAGCATGGTTACGCCCATGATCATCGGCAGTGGGTTGATCGGGATTCCGGCGATAACAGCGATGGTGTCGGATTGGGACAGGTCGCAGGCCCAGAGGAATTCCGCCCCGCGCAACTCGACTGCACTCCGCAGCAAGGTGAAGAACCCGAAGAACACCGGCATCTGGATCAGGATCGGCAGGCAGCCTCCCATCGGATTGACCTTGTGCTCGCGCATGAACTCCATCATCCGCTTGTTCTGCTTCTCCTTGTCGTCCTTGTACTTTTCGCGGATCTCAGCCATCTGCGGTTGATAGGCAGCCATGCGTTTCATGGAAATGGTACTGGCCCGAGTGAGGGGCCAGAACAGAATCTTGATGATGATGGTGATCACGATAATGCAAAGAGCGTAACCAAGCCCGAAGCTGTTGTGTATGCTGGACATGGCCCACATTAAAATCTTGGCAAAAAAGCCAAAGAAACCGTCAAATCCCATGACCGAATCGATCGAGTTCTGGTAGGTTAGTGCGTGGGCCTCGAGGAGGCGGTATTCCTTGGGGCCTGCATAGGTGGTGAATTGCTTTACGACACTCTGACCGGGTTTCAAAACCTGCGCGTCAAACTCCAAGCCGGCCAGGATTCCAGTATGGACATTTTGCTCGTCATCTTCCAGCGGGTCATCCAGCAGGCGGCGGGTGATTTTTTTTGAGTAAACGCGGGCTCCGGATAATGCCTCTGTCGGCATGGTGGTGATTGCGAAAAACCGGTTGTGAATCCCGACCCACTTAATTGGTTGCCCTGCCGACCTGAACTCGGTACGTGGCGTTCCGGGGAAACAGCCCAAGGTGCTGTTGGTAAACCAACTCTCGTCGATGTCCACCATGTCCTCTCCGTTGTGCCATTGGGCTCCCCAGACGGGGTAACGCTCCCCGGACTGAAGCGGCATGGAGGTGCCCAGCATCAGTTTCCATTGCGGCAGCGCAACCGGCTCCGTCATCGGGTTGGCTAGTGTGATTGTGGAGTGCAGAAGATAATCCGTTCCGGCGCCGAACTTCTTGGTGATGCGTATGCCGGCTTTGTTTGTGGACACCATCGTAACGAGGCTGTCATCGGCGGTAATAGAAAACTCCGAGTCATCGATGCCTTTGAGCGCAAACACTGGCAACTCCACCCCATGATTGAGTATGATGGGTTTTGAATCTGCATCTTCGTTGTTCGTATCCCATAGCAAGTCAACATTATCGCCAAGGACCACATGGGGTTCTTTAAGTTCCACGGTTTTCAACCCCCCCTCGGAGGTGAAGATGTAGGAGGTGTCCTCCGTGTCGAGAATAGATAGTTTCGGGGAATCCAACTTAACAGGTGGTTGGAAATCGGGGTTGGGCGGCGCTTGGGTAAGCGGGGCACTCGTCGGGGCGTTAGCCTGTCCGGGGACCTGAATGGGAACAGCGTTGGTGGGCTGTGGCTGAGCAGGAGGGATAGGGGAAATTTTCTCGAGCAAGCGCGGCCAGGTGAACAGAAGTATCACGCAGATGGTGACAACGATGACTGAGGTGCGATCCATAAAAAATGATTAACGGGCCAGTTTGGGGGGGACGGGGTCGTGCCCGCAGGCGCCCCAGGGATGACAACGAAACAGCCTTCGGAGACTAAGCCAAGTGCCGCCAATAGCACCGTGCGTGCGCACCGCATCGAGTGTGAATTCCGAGCAGGTCGGCGTGAAGCGGCACGAACAACCCGGCCCGAACAGGACATTCTTCAGGGGCGAAAGAATCAGTCGGTAAAGCCGGATCAGCAGCACGATGAAATGTTGGGCGGGATTCATCCTACGGGGCAGCGGGGTAAACAGCCGCCGCGTCAGGCGGCAAGAGTTCAGCTTTTTTGAGCAGCGCGAGAAAATGGCGTTCCACCGAGTGGAAACCCCTGCCGACGATGGAGCGGCGGGCGACCAGCACCAAGTCCACCCGCTGGAGCAGCTCGTGTTGGTGCAGGCGGAAGCATTCCCTCATGAGCCGCCGAGCACGGTTCCGAATGTGCGCCTTGCCAATACGCCGGCTGGTGATGACGCCTAGCCGAGATGGAGTGTTCGGCGGGAGGCTTTGCCAGTTGGCCAGCATGCAGCCTTTTGCCAAGCGGTTGCCGCGCTCCCGGTTGGCCCGGAAATCCGCGCTTGCTTGGATTCGGTTGGATTTGGGAAATCGCGCGTGTTGGCCAGAGGCCGTCATGTGAGCCGGGAAGGGCGTCAAGCGGGAGTGAGTCGGGCGCGGCCACGAGCGCGGCGGCCGGCCAGAATCTTGCGACCTGCTTTGGTGGCCATGCGTGCGCGGAAACCGTGCCTGCGCTTGCGTTTGATATTCGACGGTTGAAATGTCTGCTTCATCTGGTTCTAAAAATACGGCCCGTGTAATGGGAACGATGTTGTTTACTAAATAAGGCACCTCAAAGCGCCTCACTTTCCCCCTTCCTTTTTCGTTAAAAAGGGCGGAAAACTTAACAATAATCCACAGACTGTCAAGCACCAGAAGCGTGTTGCTGCAGAAAATTGCAAAATCGTCGCCGCAAATGACTGTTTATGCTACCAAAAAACTGATTTCCACTTACCGTCTCGCCCCTGAATTTGAGGTTTTTGTTGATGAAATGTTGATGCTCCGAGCCAAACCTTCCGAGTCGTGGCTGCCCAAGGTCATGGCTAACCTCGACGCCGTGCTGGTGGATCACGCCCATTTGGAGCGCAAAGCCGCCACTTCGGCTCTGTCTCTCGAGCGTTATCAGGAGCTGTTCGAGCGAGTCGCCGACCTTAACGCCATCGCCATCGAGGAACTCGAGCATTTCCAACTCGTGCTGGATATCCTGGCCGATCGGGGCGTGCCGTTCAGTCACCCCATCTCCAGTCCGTGGATTTCCGGCCTCATGGATACCATCCGCAAAGGGCGTCACGAGCAAGTGATCGATCATCTGCTCTGCGCCGCCCTGATCGAGGGCCGAAGTTGCGAGAAATTCCAGTTACTCGCCGAGGCGCTTGCCCAAGTCGAGGCGCCTTTGGCCAAGTTTTACGGCGATTTGGTGGAGTCCGAGGGAAATCACTACGCCGCTTACCTGCTCATGGCCAAGGAAATTGATGAAGCTGAAACCAACAGCCGCCTCGACTTCTACCTTGACCTGGACGCCGAGCTCGTCCAGCAGCCGAACGACCTCCCCATCCTCCACTAAACCCCGTTTGAGCAAGCAGGGCTGATTTTGAGGGACGGGTTCCAGCTCGTTGCAATTTAAATTAGTAACGGGGTGAGGTGGAACTTTCCCCACCCGGAATTTTTTGCCTTGCATCTGGCTTGGATCGGCTGATGTTTCCCAAATCCGATGGCTGTTAATTTAACGGCATATTTTAGGAGGGTGGCATTCTTGGCTACGGTGGTTGGAATTGCCTTGCCGGGAAGAGCGGCGGCACTGACCGAGTTGACCGTCTCGGCGCCTGGTTGGGACGGTATCGAGATTAGCCGCGTCACGCTTCACGGGGCCGATGCACGCGTGCAATTGCTCGTCACAGGAAACGATGCCGCGGGGCGCATCACCGATCAAACCCGTGACGCCGTTCTCACGGCGAAGCCAAGCGGCCTCGTGCGGATCACCGACGGGTTGGCGGAGCCATTGGCCAACGGCAAGGGCGTCGTTACCGCGACCATCCAAGGGGGCGGTACGGCCACGATTCCATTCGAGGTCAAGGCGGTCACTGCTGAAAGGCCGGTGAACTTCGCCAATTCTGTCGTGCCACTGTTCACCAAGCACGGCTGCAACAGCGGTGGTTGCCACGGGAAGTCCAGCGGGCAGAACGGTTTCAAGCTGTCGCTACTCGGCTTCGAGCCTCAGGAGGATTACGAGTATCTGCTTCGCGAGGCTCGCGGGCGCCGGATTTTCCCGGCCGCGCCTGAGCGCAGTCTGCTCTTACTCAAGGCGACAGGGCAGTTGCCGCACGGTGGAGGCTCGCGGATTGATACTGGTTCGTTTGATTACAGGATGCTCGTGAAGTGGATCCGGCAGGGGATGCCGTACGGCAACCCCGACGATCCTAAGCTCGAGTCGATCACGCTTCACCCGGCTGAGCGCATCATGAAACCAAGCGCCCGTCAGCAACTCGTTGTCCTCGCCAGAATGTCGGATGGCTCGGTCGAGGACATCACTCACTCCGCTGTGTACGAGACGAACGACCGTGAGTACGCCGACGCCGACAACACTGGCCTGGTCACCGCCGGGAGTCATCCCGGCGAGATTGCAGTGATGGTTCGTTATCAGGACAAGGCAGCGGTGTTCCGCGCATCGATCCCGCTGGGCGTCCCGGTGGACAAGTTGCCCGAGGAGAGAAACTTCGTGGACAGGTTCATTTTCGCGAAGTTGAAAACGGTGGGGATGCCAGCGTCGGAACTGGCGCCCGACTCGACGTACCTTCGCCGGGTGACGCTCGACATCGCCGGCCGCATGCCTACCGTTGAGGAGGCACAGGCGTTCCTCGCTGACACGTCGCCCGACAAGAGGGAAAAGAGGGTCGCGCGGCTGTTGCGCAGTGAGGAGTACGCCGAGTATTTTGCTAACAAGTGGTCGTCGTTGCTGCGGAACAAACGCGCCAACGGGGCGCAGTTGCGCACGACAATCGCCTTTTACGACTGGATTAAGGAGAGTTTTTACACCAACAAGCCGTACGATCGGTTTGTGCGGGAGATCGTGGTGGCCTCGGGTGATATCGAGCAAAGCCCGCCGTCCGCATGGTTTAAACAGGTGAGTTCCCAGCAGGCGCAAATGGAGGATACGGCGCAGTTGTTCCTGGGGACGCGTTTGCAGTGCGCCCAGTGCCATCATCATCCGTACGAGAAATGGTCGCAGGAGGATTATTACCGGTTCATGGCGTTTTTCTCGCGCGTGGGCAA